>JAKAHL010000041.1 GCA_021815005.1 Chloroflexota bacterium | reverse complement strand
CGCACAACCTCGGTGGCAATCGTGAGGGTGCCCGAGCCGGGCATCGCGTCGCGGGCGTTGAGCACCAGGTTGATCACCGCGTTGCCCAGCCGGTCGCGGTCCACCCGCACGCGGGCGCCGTCCGGGTCCAGCCGGAGCGCGAGCTCCACGCCCGCCGGCACGAGGCTCCGGAGCATCGGCCGCAGGCGCTCCACCACCTCGCCCGGGGCCACGACCGTCGGGTGCAGCACCTCGCGCCGCCCGAAGGCCAGCAGCTCTCGGGTCAGGTCGGCCGCCCGGGCGCTGGCGTCGAGGATCGAGGCGACATCGGACCGCCGCGGGTCCTCGAGCGCGAGGGTGTCCATGATGAACGCGGCGTGGCCGCCGATGGCCGTGAGCAGGTTGTTGAAGTCGTGCGCCACGCCGCCGGCCAGCCGCCCGACCATCTCGGCGCGCCGGGCCTGGTCAACCGCCGCCTGCGCCTCGCGGAGCTCGGTGACGTCGGCGACGGTGCCGCGCAGGCCGGTGACGGTCCCGCCGCAACCCCGGACCGCCTCGCCCCGCTCCACCACGTGGCGGACGCGGCCGTCGGGCAGGGGTATGGCGGCGTCCACCTCGTACGGCTCGCCCGCGGCCAAGGCGCGCGCCACCGCCTCTGCCAGGCGCGCCGCCGCGTCCGGCCCGTAGCGGCGTTCCGCCGCCTCGATCGTGGCCGGGGTGGACGCGGGGTCGAGCCCGAAGATCCGGTGCAGCTCCGCGGACCAGGCGAGCGTCCCGGTGCGGGCATCCCAGGTGAAGCTGCCGACATGGGCGACGCGCTGCGCCTCCTCCAGCTCCAGCTTGCTCTGGCGGATCGCCTGCTCCGCCCGGTACCGCTCGGTGACGTCGCGGCAGCTCACCAGCAGCGCGACGCGCCCGTCGCGCACCATGGTGCGGGCCGTGAACTCGACCGGGAAGGCGGAGCCGTCCTTGCGCCGGTGCCAGCGCTCGCCGGCGCACGGCGTGGCGCCCGGGTCGGCCGGGATGGCGCGCACGAACGCAGCCGTCGCCTCCGGCTCGGCGGACAGGCCCGGGCCGGTCAGCGCGAGCAGCTCCTCGTGCGTGTAGCCGTAGGTGTCGGAGGCCGTCCGGTTCGCGTCCAGGATCCGCATGCTGTCGCGGTCGATGACGAAGACCGGGTCGGTCGCCGCGTCGAACAGCTCGCGGTACCGCGCCTCGCTCCCGCGCAGGGCCTCCTCGGCCCGCCTGCGCCAGGTGACGTCCAGCACGAACGTCGCCATCCCGCCGGACTCGGGGATGCGCGCGCTCGCCAGCACCACCTCCACGCGCCGACCGTCCGGGTGCAGGTAGGCCTTCTCGATCGGGGTGGTCACCCCCCGGGCCGCGAACTCCTCGAGCGCGGCCCGGTCCACCTCGGCGTACTCCGGCGGCGTGACGGCGCGCCAGTCCACGCGCCCCAGGGCCAGGTCCTGGCGCGTGTACCCGACCGCGTCGAGATACGAGTCGTTGGCCGCCACGATCCGGCCCGCGGTGTCGGAGACCGCGATGCCGATGATGTTCGCGTCCACGACGGCCTGCAGGCCGCCGAGGGCGAGGCCCGGTTGGCTTCTGTCGTCTGTCGCGCCCATGTCGCCCCCCGACGTGACTCCCGATTGCTCCGGGGCCCCGGCGGTCCGGAGCGGCCTCACGGCCGGCTCAGGTCCCGGGCGGCTCGGCCCCCTGCCGCCTCAGATCGCGGCCGGCTCCGGCAGCCCGGCGTCCGCCGCCAGGGCGGCCGCCCGGTCCGTGTGCTCCCACGGCAGGTCCACGTCGGTCCGGCCGAAGTGGCCGTACGCCGCGGTCTGCCGGTAGATGGGGCGCAACAGGTCCAGGTCGGAGATGATGGCGCCGGGCCGCAGGTCGAAGTGGCGGTCGATCAGCGCCAGGATCCGCTCGTCGGGGACCCGGCCGGTGCCGAACGTCTCGATGGACACGGAGATCGGCTTGGCGATGCCGATGCCGTAGGCAACCTCCACCTCGAACCGGTCCGCGAGGCCCGCCGCCACCACGTTCTTGGCCACCCAGCGCGCGGCGTACGTCGCGGACCGGTCCACCTTGGACGGGTCCTTGCCGGAGAAGGCGCCGCCGCCGTGGCGGGCCATCCCGCCGTACGAGTCCACGATGATCTTGCGGCCCGTGAGGCCGGCATCGCCCATGGGCCCGCCGATCACGAACCGGCCCGTGGGGTTGACGTGGACCACCGGGTCCTGCGCCCGGAGCGCGGCCGGGATCGAGGGCATCACCACCTGCTCGGTCACGTCCGCGGCGATGCGGTCGTGGGCGATGCCCGGGTCGTGCTGGGTGGCGACGACCACGGTTCGCACCGCCACGGGCTTGCCGTGCGCGTACTCCACGGTGACCTGCGTCTTGCCGTCCGGCCGCAGGTAGGGGATGGAGCGCTCCTTGCGCACCTCGGCCAGCCGCCGCGCCATGCGGTGGGCCAGGGCGATGGGCAGCGGCATGAGCTCGGGCGTCTCGTTGCACGCGTAGCCGAACATCATCCCCTGGTCGCCGGCGCCCTGCTCGTGGGCGGGCGAGGCGTCCACGCCCCGGGCGATGTCCGGCGACTGCGCCTTGACGCTCACCAGCGTGCCGCAGGTCTGGTAGTCGAACCCGTAGTCCGCCCGGGTGTAGCCGATGTCGCGGACCGTGTCGCGCACGATGTCCTGGAACTCGACGTAGCCGTCGCAGGTGATCTCGCCGAACACCAGCACGAGGCCGGTGGTGGTGGCGGTCTCGCACGCGACGCGGGCCCTCGGGTCCACCCGGAGGATGCTGTCGAGGATGGCGTCCGAGATCTGGTCGCACATCTTGTCCGGGTGGCCCTCGGTCACCGACTCGGACGTGAACAGGTACTGCGGCGCGTCAACGATGCTCATGAGACTCCCAGCGAGGCGCGCGACGACGGCCTCCCGGGCGAGCGTAGCAGAGCGCGCGCCGGAGCGGTCTGGCCCATCCGGGGGTCACGGGCCGCCCGTGGCGCTGCCTGCCCGCCTGCTAGCCGCCGTGGGAGGCCGTCGTTGCGCGCTGGCGGCGAGCCGAGACAGCTCGCCGGCCGGGGTCTTGGAGCGAGACGGCGAGGATGCCCGCGACCGCCTGCTGGCGCGCCTTCGGGCTCACCTCCGGCCACAGCCCGTCCGCCCGCGCCACCCCCACGCCGAGCGCCTCGACCGTCGCATCGACGACGGAGCGGGCGACTCCCTGCGGGACGCCCCACGCCTGCGCCTCGCGCAACAGGTGCGCCCTGCCGATCTCGTCGATCCTCCACGTCCCGCCGACCGGCAGGCCCATGGAACTCTGGCGCTCGATGAACGCCGTCGTCGGGGCGACGTCGTACACGGGTGCCAGCCGGGCGACACCCCGGTCGTTGATGATCGAGAGGTTCTTGGCGTGGAGGTCGGCGTTGCGCAGCGCCACCGACACCGCAACCTGGGTGAGGAGGCGGGAGAGCTCCTCGGGCGGGTCGGCAGCGCGCTCCGCGAGGATGCCAGCGAGCTTCGCGAGGGACGGCGACTCGGGGCGGAGCGGATTGGGTGCGTACTTGGCGAGCGGGGGTGCGCCGATCGCCTGGCACAGGTCCTCCTGGTGCTGGCGGCGGATCTCCCCGGTCGGCGTGGTCTCGCGGTCGAAGCGGGTCACGACCAGGACGGGACGCGATCCGAGGTCGTGGTCCACTCGCGCCTCGGACGCCGCGGTGGCGGAGGCAGCCACCGCCAGGGCCCACGCCTCGGCGACCGCCAGCCCCGGGAAGCGCTCTGGCTCGGGCTTGAGGATGTGTGTTGACGGCGCCCCGTTGAGGGGAAGGGCCCAGCCGCCTTCGCGCCACGCCACGAGGAGCTTGTCCTTGGCGCCGCCGAGCGACATACGCACCGCCTCGTCGGGCAGTTCCGCGATCGACGGGAGCGCGTCGAGGATCTTGCCGAGCTCGCGGTTGCGAACCGGCCTGTAGGAGCCGGGTCCAGGCGTGCGTTCCTCGGGCAGGACCGCGACAGCGCCGGCGCACTCCCAGCCGACCTCGCGCAGGAGCCCGAAGGTGTCCTCAGGGCGGAGGCCGAAGCGCGCAGCCAGTCTGGTTCGCCGACCCTCCTCGGGCAGGAGGCCGTCGAACCAGTTGCGGGTGAGCTCGGGCGACCACGGGGCGAGGCCGGCCGACGCGACGGACAGGGGAGCGTCGACTGCCGGGAGGTACCGGATGGTGTCGCCGGCCCGCTCGATGGCGCCGACGCGGTTCCCGCCGAGCCAGACCGCGAGGCGGTCCGTCACTGGTAGCTCCGCTCGTCCGCGACGAGGCGCTGGGTCTTGAGGTGGACGGTCGGGACGGCACCGAGGAGCGTGAGCGCCCGGATCGCAGTCGCGATGTTCACCGCGCCACTGGATTCGAGGCGGGCCACGGTGGGCCTGCTCACGTGGAGCCACTCGGCGAGTGTCGCCTGGGTCCAGCCGCGCTGGCGGCGGAGCTCCACGATGGCCTCCGCGAGGTCGCGCGGCTGGTAGAGGTCGCGCGGGGCGAGGCTGGCGGGCACCTGCGTGTGCGGCTTCCTGTCCATGGCGCTTCCCCGCGGCTTCGAGTAACCCTTGTTTGGCATCAGATCGTGCCACGTCCAAATGCCAAACTTCTTTGCCATCGTAGCGCGGCGTGCCGTACTGTCAAACAAGTTGACGCCTGGGTCGCTACCGCAGGCGACACTCCATGTTGTAGCGGGCCGCGTGGGGGCCCGGGCCCTAGGTTGAACGTGCGTGATAACAGCGTTATCAAAGCGGCATGCGCACGCTGGCGAAGCGCTACATCCGTGGGCTGGGCTGGCTGGCGGAGCGAGGCGGCGAGCCGGCCTCGCTGCGCAAGGGCGAAGCCGTCGCCGTCCTCGTGACGGCCCGTGTGGTTGGCACTCGGGAGGCGGCGTCCATCCTCGGCGTGCGCCCGCCGAACTTCGTCCGCGACTGGGCCAGTCGGTCGGACTTCCCGCGGCCGATCTCGGCCCTCGCGAGCGGCCGCGTGTGGTCCGAGGCCGAGGTCAGGGCGTTCCGTGACCGGGCCGCTCGGCCATCGGACGAACGGCTGGCGGCCATCGCCAGGCGGGTAGTGTGGTGGCAGGGACCTGAGCAGACGCTGTCCCGACCCTCCTACTTCATCGCGCACGGCCTCGCGAAGGGCTCGCTGGAGGACGTGCAGGACCTCGAGCGGGCATTCGGCCGGGACGGCTTGCGCCGAGCGATCGCCGAGGCTCCGGCTGGCGTCTTCGACCCCCGAGGCTGGCGCTTCTGGCTGATCGTGCTGGGAATGAGCCGAGACCTGCCGCTGCCCGTCCGGAGGACCACGTGAGCGCAGCCGAGCGCTTCGCCGCCTTCCCGGACATGCCGATCGAGCGCAACCTGCGTCTCGACACCCTCCCGCCTGCCCAGCGACAGCTCTGGGACGATCTCGGCAACGTCCCGCTTGACGTCGTGCTGTACGGCGGAACCGCGCTCGCGCTACGGCTCGGACACCGTCAGTCGGCAGCCTTCGACTTCTTCTCCTCAGAGCCGTTCTCGCCCGGTCAGCTGCTCGCGGCCGTTGCCTTCCTCGGGCGCGTCGAGGTGGTGGACTCGCGCGAGAACGCGCTCACGCTCCTGACGCCCGGTGGTGTGAAGGTCTCGTTCTCCGGCGGCATGAACCTCCAGCTCGTCGCCGAGCAGTCCATCGCGGCCGACAACGGCCTCGTCATCGCGTCGATCGATGATCTCGCCGGCACCAACTCCAAGGCGCTCCTGGACCGCTCCGAGTGGAGGGACTACGTGGACGTCGATGCGCTGCTCGGGGCGGGCTGCGAGCTCCCGGACATCATCGGCTGCGCGACGACGATCTTCGAGCCGAGCTTCGTGTTCCCCGGCGCCCTGTTCCTTTGTTGCCTGATCAGCTTCGGGGACGGGACCGCGCCCGACGTGCCCGCCGATGTCTTGGCCCGCCTCGAGGCCGCCGTCGCGACGGCATGGCGGGCTGAGGTCCCGGTGGTCACGGCCTTCGCCTCCCGCATCTCGCCGTGACTGGCCGGAGCGGGATCGCCAGCTGGTGGCGGCGAGGCCGGGGGGCAGGTACCCGCGCTCGGGGCCAGGGCGCTAGACCGCCAGCACCTTGAGCACCTCGTCGCCGTAGTGGTTGATCACCTTCACGGCGATCCTGCCCGTCGCGGGCCGCGGGAACGAGCGCGAGACCGTGGAGTTGACCGAGGCCCACGCCTCCTCGCTGATGTCGGCGCGGAGGGCGCGGCGGAGCTTGTCGTAGGGGTCGTCGGCGCCGGTGAAGTAGGCGTGGCGGACGAAGAAGGCGTCGCCGTCGTAGGCGGTGTCGAGGAACCAGGCGGCGATGTCGTCGACCGACGACGAGCGCAGCTCGCCCGTCGTCGGGTCGTAGACGTCGAGGCCGCGGACCTCGGCCTGGAGACGTCCGTCCGCGAGCGTCCGGAGCTCGATGTCGGGCTCGCCGAAGACCATGAACAGGTTGCCGGTGCCGGTCTTCTTGAGCAGCTCGTCGCCCATCGCGAGGTCGGGGTTCATGCGCGCCTGGAGGATGGTCAGGCGGCCGAGCTGGGAGGCCTCCTCGCCAGCCATCGGGTCGAAGGCGAAGCCGCAGACGACGAGCAGGTCGGCGATCCGCACGGCCTCCTTGGCGGCGTCCCGGACGAGCTCCGGGCCGACGGTGCCGAACTCGGGGCCGATGGCGACGGCCACGGTCTTGGCGGCGCCCGACTCGAGGTACTCCCCCACGCCCTGGACGAAGATGCCCGGGTACGGGTCGAGCCGCTCGAAGGTGAGCCGCTCGTGCTTCTTGGTGTTCTGGACGCCGGCGCGGCGGAGGTTGTCGAGGATGGTGCCCACGAAGCGCCCGGCGTCCACCGACGGCGTCGCCTCGGCGGCCGGGAGGTCCTCCGGGCCGTCCACCAGGACGCGGTGCGGCGAGAGGCTCTCCACGGTGAACGGGCCCGACACGCGGACCACCTTGCGGTCCTCGTACGGGCGGTCGAACAGGGTCTCGGAGTCGGCGTGGCGGGCGATGGCGGCGTCGATCTCGGCGCGGGTCATGCCCTCGCGGATGTCGGGGTTCTGGGCGATGGACTTGAGGGTGACGTGCGGCACGCACTCGTACACGAAGCCGCGGCGGATGTCGTTCGTGGGCGTCGCCACCGACATCGACTTGGCGCCCGTGAGCTCCGCCTCCTTGCGGATGCCGGCCTCGGAGTCGGCGAGTAGGTAGTACGGGAACTTGGCGGCCATCAGGCGCGAGCGCGCGAGGGCGAGCGCCACCCGGCTGGTGTCGATCGTGATCCAGCGGCGGCCCCACTGCTCCGCGACGTACGCCGTGGTGCCGGAGCCGCACGTCGGGTCGAGGACGAGGTCGCCGGGGTCAGTGGTCATGAGCAGGCAGCGCTCGATGACCTTGGTGTTCGTCTGGACCGCGTAAATCTTCGGATCGGTGAAAGAACCCGTGCCAACGTCAGTCCATACGTTGTTGAGTGGCGTGGCCGGAAAGTCGTCAAGAAAACGCACGTACTGGATCGACTGGCCGGCCGTCGGACGGAGGCGATCGGCGAGGACGAGGCGGGCCATCCCGTCCTTGTTGGTCTTCCAGCCACCGGAGAGAGGCAGATAGGATCGTCCGCCCACCTCCACTGGAAACACTGTTGTCTGGCCCACCCTGGTCGTCTGAGACACTAGGTTGTCCGGTCTGAACAGACGGGCACCAACAGGAAGGCGGCTCGGGTCTTCACGTTCGGCCGGCGTGGCGCGACGCTCTGTCCCGTCGGAAAGACGGACGCGTGCGTATAGATCGGTGCTGACACCCGCGCCCCCCTTCTCGGCGAACAGCGGGCGGTACTTGATCCGTTCTCGGTCCCTCGCGTACCACACGAGATAGCTGCTCACAGAGGCAAGCGTGTTCGTGCCGACGGCGAAACTGCCCGCGCCACTCGTCGTCCTCATCGTGATCGAAGCGACGAAGTTGGCGGGTCCGAACACCTCGTCGAGGAGGCTCCGCACAAGGTGGACGTTCTCGTCGCCGATCTGCACGAAGACCGACCCTGACTCGGTCAGCAGTTCCCGCGCCGCCACCAGCCGGTCGCGCAGGTACGCGAGGTACGAGTGGATGCCGAGCTCCCAGGTGTCGCGGTAGGCGCGCACCTGCTCGGGCTGGCGGGTGAGGTCGGTGTCCTTGCCGTCGCGGACGTCGCGCTTGCGCGTGGAGACCTGCCAGTTGCTGCCGAACTTGATCCCGTAAGGCGGGTCGATGTAGATGGCCTGGACCTGGCCCTTGAGCCCCTCCTTCTCGGCGAGGCTGGTCATCACGAGCAGCGAGTCGCCGAGGATCATCCGGTTGGACCACTTGCCGGGGTGCCGGTAGAAGTCGACCTTGTCCTCGAACGTGAGCTCGCTGTACGGCGCGAAGAAGCCGAGCTGCTGCTCCGTCGCGAGGCCCTCGCTCTCGGCGCGCAGCTCCTCCACCAGCGCCAGCGGGTCGATCGTCTCCTGGATGTAGACCGGGACCGCGGGGACCTCCAGGCCTGCCGCGTCCTGCTCGTCCTTGCCCTTCCAGACAAGCTGCGGGTCCAGGCTTTGGTCACGCGGGTAGCGCACGATGGCGGGCCGCTTCTCGTCAGGGCGGGCGAAGGACTCGAGCTCGGCGGTGGGGATGTTCGGTCGCGTGTCGCCCGGGTGCGTGGTCGCCCGGACCGGCGTCCTGGGCGTCGGGTCCACGTTACGCGGCATCGCTGACCTCGCCCTTCACTCGGCGTCGACGACCTGGCCGGCGGTGGCGACGACCTCGGCAGCGAGGGCGACGGCCTGTCCGGCCTGATCCCGATCCGGACCCACAAGGGCGCCGTAGTCCGGATAGCGACTGCGCTGCCCGATCTGGGTCAGCCATTCCAGGGCTTCGTCGGATGGCAGCCTGCCGCCGACAGACGGGGTCGTCGATGCCACGGCCGGCGCGAGGTGGGCCAGATCGTGTGTCCTGGCGAACCCGACTCCGGCCAGGACCAGCAGGGCCTTGAGTGCCTTCTCGGCCGCCTGCTGGGCGTGGAACGCGACGATGGCCGGGTCGATGTCCTTCGCGGCAAGCAACGCCGATGCCGCGACGAGGTCGCCGCGCGCCGATTGCAGCCACGCGCCGGCCGCCTCACGGACGGCATCAGGGTCGGGCATAGATCGTCGCTCCGGTCGAGAGGGCCTCGTGGATGATCGTCCCCCGGACGTCACCGTAGCGATGAACGCGTCCCGGGGTGGCCACGACGACATCCTTGCTCAGCGGCAGGGAGCGCAGGGCGGCGCGAACGGCAAGGGCGGTCGCGAACTCGTCAGCCCCGTCCGGCACGACGACAAGCAGGTCAAGGTCGCTGTCCGGCCTTGCCCCTCCTGTCGCCTGCGAGCCGAACAGCACCACGCGGAGCGGCTTGACCGCGCGGACGATGCGGCGCTTCACCGCGGGCATCCACCGTGCCGCGTCCGGGCTCAGCGGCAGGCCCCGGACCGCAACGCCGCGCGCTGGGCCGTGCTGCAGCGCGAAGGTCGCCACCGCGGCGCGGTCCCAGAGGCGCCCGCGCGCCGGGCTGGCGATCGGTGCGGGGAAGCCCGGGCGTTCCGCCCAGTCCCGCACGAAGTTCGCGCGGTGCACGCCGACGATCGCGGCTGCCTCAGTGGCGCCGATCGGGTCCACGGCGGTGCTGGTGTCGAGATTGGCTCGGGCCATGGTCACAATGATACGCCATGCATCACTACCGTCGCGTTTCGCCCGCGGTCGGGGTAGCGCACGATGGCGGGCCTCTTCTCGTCCGGGCGGGCGAAGGACTCAAGCTCCGCGGTGGGGATGTTGGAGCGCGTGTCGCCGGGGTGCGTGGTGGCCCGCACCGGCGTGACGGGTTTGATCTTGTCAGCCACGGCTCATCCCCCGCTCAACGCGATAAGGCCCGGCGAAGCGGGCGTGGCTATGGTCCCTGCGTGGATCACGTCACTTGGGACCACGAGAAGGATCGGCTGAACCAGGCGAAGCACGGCATCGGCTTCGCCCAGGCGAAGGTCGTGCTCAATCATCCTCTTGCCTGTGCGCAGCCGGACGTCGAGCACTCGTTTGACGAGCCACGCGAGATCTGGATTGGGCCTGCGCCCACCGGGGAGGTGCTCGTGATCGTGACCGCGCTTGCCATCGACGGTAGTATCCGGATCATCTCCGCACGGCGCGCCACGAAGCGCGAACGACATGCATACGAAGGCGATTGACTCCCCCCCGCGTCGGCCGCGGACAAGCGCGTCCCTGCGGCAGGCGCCGGCGATTCCCGACACGCTCGCGTACTGGCTCGAGCATCCACTTGGGACGCGGGTCACCAAGCTGTACCGGCGGGCGGACACGCCAATGGTGTTTGCGGGTCGTCCACTTGAGCGATACGGGCATGTCGACGGTTGGGCGCTTGTGCGGCTGGACATGGCCCGAGTCCGGCACGTCGTCGCTTCGGGGCCCGACCTTGCCGAGCTCGCGCGCCCATTCATGCCCGAGCGCACACGCGAGGAAGCCCTCGTGATCGCGCTGTTCTTCGACGCGCTCGGGCGGATCCCAGACACGCACCCGATTCCCGAAATCACGGACGAGCGCGTGTACTGACCGCCACTCGTCGTTGTCACGCGAGGAACCTGGAGCGGATCAGGTCCGCGGCGTTCTCCATGTGCGTGACCTCGAGGAACGCCCAGCGGCCGAGGCCGCCCCAGGCGTTGACCGCCGGGACCCACAGGTCCGCGGCCGCGGCCACTTTCGCGAGCTTCTCCTTCTTCGCCTCGCCCGAGACCT
>JAKAHL010000040.1 GCA_021815005.1 Chloroflexota bacterium | reverse complement strand
CCTCGGTGAGCCTGGCGCTCCAGTACGGCGTGCCGCTCAAGGACGTGGTGAACAAGTTCGCCCACGTCCGGTTCGAGCCCAGCGGCTTCACCGGCAACCCTGAGATCCCCATCGCCAAGTCGCTGGTGGACTACATCTTCCGCTGGCTCGGCAGCCGGTTCCTGCCCGAGGAGGACCGGGCCACGCTCGGCCTGATCGACCGCTCGCAGGTGGTGGCGGAGGCTCCCGCCCCGTTCGCCGCCAATGCGCTCAAGCCGAGGGCCGACGAGGGCGTGACCGCCCAGTCCGAGGCACTGGCCTCGCCGCAGGCAGCCCCGGCCCCGGCCTCGGGCGTCGCCGGCAACGGCCAAACGGCAACGGCCGCTGCGCCGACCCCCAAGCCCGCGTCGGTCTCGGTGGCCAAGCAGGCCCCGGCGGCCTCCGCCAACGCCAGCGCCGCGTCGGCCAGCGGCAACGGCGCCGGCAAGGGTCCGTCCGCCATCTCGTCCTCGCTCGGCGGGCCGCTGTCGGGCACGGCCAAGGTGGCCTTCGCCACCCAGGCCGACGCGCCGAGCTGCGCCGAGTGCGGCTCGATCATGGTTCGCAACGGGTCCTGCTACAAGTGCCTCAACTGCGGGTCCACCTCGGGCTGCAGCTGATCTCCGTCGGCGCCGCCGCCGACACCGACGCCGGGCCACGGGCCTGACGCCGGCCGAGGACCATCCCGAATCCCCCGTCCCGTGGAGCGAGGCCCCGGTGCAGACCGGGGCCTCGCGATTCGGGCGCCGTCCTGACGCGGGCGTTGCCTCGAGCGGGTCCCGGATGCGCATGGCGATCAGCAGGGGCCGGCGCGGCGTGCGTTCGGGGCGCGGTCGGGAGCCGACGCGGCGCGCGGTGGCCGTCGCGTGGTCGCGCATGCGCGCCAGGATCAGCGAGCGCCGGCGCGGCGCTGCCTCGGCGCCCGCAAGTGCGTCGAGCGGGTCGCGCATGCGCGCCAGGATTAGCGAGCGCCGGCGCGGCGCTGCCTCGGCGCCCGCAAGTGCGTCGAGCGGGTCGCGCATGCGCGCCACGCATGGCCGGGGACCCGAGGCGGGCCGATGGCGAGCCGGGACGAGGCGCCCGGCGTCCCGTAAACGTGGTGGGCATACGTAGCGGGCTGGCGCGGGCGCAGGAACGCGCTCATCGGCAATCCGCGTGAGCTCCGATCAGCCTCGTCCCTGGGTGCCGGCTTGGCGCTCGGACCTGGGGCGATGTGCCGAGCGGTGCCGGTCGCGTGCCAGCGCGAACCGCGCGGGAGCGTTCCTCGCGGGCATCCCGGAGCTGCGCCGCACGGACTGGATCGACCTGCCCACGACCGCCGCTGGCGATGCGCGGTCGAGGCCGCCGATCTGGTGGCGACCATCGGCATCATGGCGGCCGCCCACCCGACGCAAGGCGGATGCCGCCGACAGCCTCGCCTCGCGTCCGGACGGCCCGACATCGCGCGACCCGCTAGAGTCAGCGACGGGCCAGCAACCACACTGGGAGACGACGTGGCCAAACGGGAGTGGGCGGGGATCTCCGACGCCAAGGCGGCGCGCCGCGTCGGCGAGCTGCTGGGCGTGGTCTTCGACGCCGAGCCCATCGCGGCCCTCGGGGGGTCCACCGGCGCCCTGGCCCTCGCGTCCTCGGACGCCTGGGTGGCGCTCCAGCTGGAGCGCAAGCACAACCACTCGGCCGAGAAGGTGCTCCAGTACTGGCCCTGGCTCGAGCGGAGCCGTCGGCGGCTGGTCCTAGTGCACGCGGTCACGCCCGACGCACCCAAGGGCACGGGCTCGCGGGCGGACCTCACCGCCTGGCTCGGCTCGATGATGGCGCGCGTTCTCCCCAACCGGTTCACGTACTGCCGGCTGGACCTGGGCACGGCAAACGAGGACGCGCAGCTCGTGGCCGCCCGCGACGCGATCGCCGCGCTGCGCCAGCCGATGCAGGGTCGAAGCCTGCTGAGCGGGAGCTGACAGCCCTCACGCCTGCAGGCACCGGAGCAGCGAAGCCGCGGGCGACGGGTCGCGCGGGAGTGCGATCAGGCTCCCCGGCCGCGACGGCCCAATCGATCGAGCCGTCGTCGGTCGCGACCCGGCCGACGAGTCGCCGATCCGGCCCGGGGGTCGCAGAGCTGGCGCGCGGTCACCGGTCGCATGGGGCGGGTCAACGGACGGCCGGCCCGCCGAACGAGCCATCCCGCGACAGATTCGGCGGCCCGCCGGGCGCGCACACGCCGAACGCCGGCGCGGCGCGGCTCGGTCGTCGATCCGACCGTCCGTTGAGCCGCACCGGGGCACATCCCTCCGGGGCACATCCCCCGGGGGCCAGCCGCAAACCCTGCCGGGCGCGGGCGGGGCGAGGGCGGGGCACGGACGGGGCCAGGGCGGGGCGCGGTCGGGGCGAGGGCGGGGCACGACCCCAAGCCGGGGCAGGAGGACGGGCCGCTGCCGGAGGCGCACAATCGTCGCCATCGGAGGTGACTCGATGACGGTCGAGACTGGTTCCGGTATCGCGCCGGATGCGCCTGCGGCGCTGGCTCCCACTGCCGACCCGACGGCGTCGGACCGTCCCGGCGGCCCACCTGAGACGGGTCCCGGCGACCGGGTTTCCGAGGACGGCCTCCAGCGAGACCGCCGGCTGGCCGATGGCATCGTGCGCCTGCTAGCTCGGGCGCTCTCGCCCGAATCCCCCATCACGATCAGTCTGGCCGACGACGCCACGCCTCCGGTGAGCCCCGGCGAGACGAGCCCCGGCCCGCGCCGCGCCCACGTTCGCGTGGCCAGCGCGGCGGCTCTGGCGCGGCTGCTGCCCCCGACCGAGAACGCGTTCGCCGACTCGTTCCTGCGTGGCGACATCGACCTCGACGGGGACATCGCGGTCGCGATCGAGGCTGCCCGCGACGTGGACCTGCGCCGGCTGTCGAGGGCGGACCTGCGCCGGCTGGTGCGCTGGGCCCTGGAGCTGCGCCAGACCCAGGCCGGGACGTCGGCTGCACCCCTCGCCCGCCAAGCGGCCCGCCTGACCGGACGGCGGCACTCCCGCGCTCGGGACAAGGAGGCGATCCGCTTCCACTACGATGTCGGCGAGTCCTTCTACCGGCTGTGGCTTGACCGGCGCCTGACGTATTCGTGCGCCTACTTCGAGCGCGACGACGACCCGGCGCGCGATCTCGACGCCGCGCAGGAGGCAAAGCTCGACCTCATCTGCCGCAAGCTCGACTTGCGGCCCGGGCAGCGCCTCCTCGACATCGGCTGCGGCTGGGGCTCGCTGGTGCTCCACGCCGCCGAGCGGTACAAGGTGGACGCCGTCGGTGTGACGCTGTCAGGGCGTCAGGCCGACGAGGCCAACCGCCGGGCCGCGCTGCTGGGACTCGACCACCGGGTGCATGCCGAGGTCCGCGACTACCGCGACCTCGCGCCGCTGGGCCCGTTCGACGCGGTCGCCTCGGTCGGCATGTTCGAGCACGTTGGCGCGGCGATGCTGCCCGCCTACTTCGCCGCGGCATTCCGGGCGCTGCGGCCGGGCGGCCGGTTCCTCAACCACGGCATCGCCAACGCAGAGCGGGGCCGCGCCGCGACCCCCCGTCTCGGAGGCTGGCGGGGCGGCATCCGGCGCGCCACGTTCACCGAGCGGTACGTCTTCCCGGATGGCGAGCTCGTCCCCGTCGAGCGGGCGGTCGCAGTGGCGCGGGACGCGGCGGGCTTCGAGGTCCTGGACCTCCAGTCGCTCCGGCCCCACTACGCCCTCACGCTGCAGGCGTGGGTCCAGCGTCTCGAGGCGTCCTGGGACGAGGCCGTGGCGGCCGCGGGCGAGGAGGTCGCGCGCACGTGGCGCCTCTACATGGCGGGGGCGCGCGTCGGGTTCGAGCGCGGCGAGCTCGATGTGGCACAGCTGCTGTTGGCCCGTCCCCTCGGCGACCGCGCGCCCGCGCCCAGACCCCTGCGGCCGTGGTGGTGACCGAAGACTGCCGCCGAACGCCGGAGTGGCGGGTTGGGCACGTCCAGTCGCTCCCATTGGACCGTTGCGGGCGGTGGGCGTGCGGGAGGATGCTCGCGCCACGCCGCACGGAGGTTCGCCATGGACGCGAGAGTCGGAGACCGAATCGTCGTTGAGTCGGAGCGGGTCGGGCAGCCGGACCGGGTCGGGGAGATCCTCGAGGTGACCGACACGCCCTTCGGCCGCAGCTTCAGAGTCCGCTGGGACGACGGCCGCGTGACCGAGATCCGCCCCGCGGTCGGCAGCGCGCGGATCATCCACGCCGTGCCGCAGCCCGGCTGACCGGGTCGCCGGCGGGCCGGCTTACCGGCAGACCGACCGCCGACCGACCGCCGCTCGGCAGGCCGACCGCCCGCCGCCGCCCGCCCCGGGGTCAGGCCCGCAGGTCCGCCCGCCAGATGACCGTGAGCGGGCCGATCCCCCGCATCCGCGTGCGATCGTGCGCAGCGAACGACGCCTCGGCAGCGCGGAGCCCGGCGTGCCCCGTCTCCACGTGGGCCCATCGCTCCGGCACGTCGTAGACCAGCGCCCGGGCGCCCGGGCGCAGCACCCGGCGGATCTCCGCGAAGCCGCGCTCGGCGTCCGGCCAGTGATGCGCCGAGAGCGAGCTCACAACGAGGTCGAACGTGGCTTCCGCGAAGGGCATCGCCGCCACGTCGCCCTCGACGAGCGTCGCCCGGTCCCGGCTGCGGGCCCGCTCGAGGCGTCGGCCCGTCGCACTCAGCATCGCGGGGTCAATGTCGAGGCCGGTCCACGTGCCGCCCGGGAGACGGTCGAGCAGCCGCTCGGCGAGGTGCCCGGGTCCCGGTCCCACCTCGAGCACGGCCGGGGCGGCGACATCTACCAGGGCGGCCGCGCAGTCGGCCGCGATGTCACGGTAGTAGCCGCCGAAGGCGAGGCCCGCAGCGGTCTCGTAGACGCCCACCCCGGGCGCCGACGACGTCCGGATCGACTGCACCGCGCGGCGGACGACGGGCTGCGCCAGCCAGACGACAAGCCCACCGACCCCGCCCACCACGACCACACGACGAGCGCCCATCGGCGCCATGATGCGCGCTCTCGCTCCAACCCGCCCGGGGCCAGGCAGGCCGAGCGCCGCATCGACGAGCTTGTATCATAGTGATATCATTCTGATCGCGCCCAACTCGTCAGGCGCAGAGGAGCCCGAAGCACCATGAACAACAAGGAACGCACCGCCGGCTCGCTGCCCGGCATCCCGATGCTGGCCGGCATCTTCGTCCTCACCGTCGCGGTGCCACTGGCGTTCGTCTGGTGGCTCGACGCGGTGATCGTCCCCATGGGCGACCGGTTCGGCATGCTCGAGTCCCTGGAGGTCCTGACGTGGGCTGCCGTCTACGTCGTCATCCTCCTCGGCTGGAGAGGCCTCACCGCCGTCAACCCCAACGAGGCCAGGGCGGTGGTCCTGTTCGGCCGCTACCGAGGGACCCTGCGCGAGCAGGGCATGGCCTGGGTCAACCCGCTCACGCAGCGGCCCAAGGTCAGCGTCCGGGTCCGCAACTTCGAGACCAGCAAGCTCAAGGTCAACGACCGCGACGGCAACCCGATCGAGATCGCAGCGGTCGTCGTGTGGAAGGTCACCGACACGGCCGAGGCGCTGTTCGAGGTGGACGACTACGAGAACTTCGTCGCCGTGCAGGCCGAGTCCGCCCTCCGAAATCTCGCCACCTCCCACCCGTACGATGCCCACGACGACGGGCCGACATCGCTCCGGGCCAACCCGGCCGAGGTGGCGGAGCAGCTCAAGGCCGAGATCCAGGACCGTCTCGACCAGGCCGGGGTCACGGTGATCGAGGCGCGGATCAGCCACCTCGCCTACGCCCCGGAGATCGCCAACGCGATGCTCCGCCGGCAGCAGGCGAATGCGGTCATCGCCGCCCGGACGCGGATCGTGGAGGGCGCGGTGGGCATGGTCGAGATGGCGCTCGAGCAGCTCTCGGCGAAGCAGGTCGTCCAGCTTGACGAGGAGCGCAAGGCGCAGATGGTCAGCAACCTGCTGGTGGTCCTCTGCTCCGAGCACGAAACACAGCCGGTGCTCAACACCGGGACGCTGTACGCCTAGGCGGCGGACTCTTCGCGGTCGGAGCGGGACGATGCCGAGCGGGGAGCCGCCACCATGGCCGAGCGCAAGCCGTTCCTGCTCCGCCTGGACCCCGAGACCCACGCCGCCCTCCAGAAGTGGGCTGCGGACGACCTCCGCTCGGTGAACGGACAGGTGGAGTACCTGCTCCGGCGCGCGCTCAAGGACGCCGGACGCCTACCCGACCGCACGCCGCACCGCGCGCCCTAGCGCCTTCGCGCTGAGCGCCCTCCCGGCGCGCCCGCCCGGGCCGCAGCCGGTCGGCGCCGTTGCCTGCGGCGCCGCCGCGGTGGGGCGCCGGGCCGAGTCGTCGGCCCGTGCCCGGCTCGGTCGCCTACGGCCAGGTGAACGTGGCCGTGAGCGGCGTCACCCCGAACCCGTTCTCGGAGTTGCGGAGCACGATCATCCAGGGGTTCGGCGGCCGCACGCTGAAGCCCTGGCTCACGCCGGTCGCGCCGGTGGTCGCGATCACCTGCTTGAGCCCGGGGCCGCCCTGCTCAATGAGGTCCACCTCATACAGGAACGGGTGGCCGCCCCAGTCGGCCGTCACGTGGTAGTAGCCCTTGGCGCGCGGCGTGGCGACAACCTGCAGACCGTTGAAGACCGCCGCGGCGGTGCCGTCGAACCGTGCGTCGCTGATGGTGACCTTGGGCTTGAGGGTGGGATACGTGAGCGTCACGCCCACGACGGGCGCGGCCGACCCGGAGCCCCGGAGCGTGAGCTGGTAGACGGCCGACGACGACGTCACCGAGCTCGAGATGGTGCCGCCAGCCGCCGTGCGGCAGTCCGGCTGGGCGCCGCTCGCGGCCAGGCAGACCGTGGAGTTCCCGCCCGATTCGGTCTGGAGCGTCACGGTCACGGGTCCTGTCTGGGCCGTGAACGCGATGGTTCGCGTCATGCCGTTCGGGTCCGTGGCCGCGTCGAGCGCCAGCTGGACGAACCGGATCGTGGCCGCCGCCACCGGCTTGGGCGTGGGCGTTGGGCTGGGAGTGGGAGACGGCGAGGGCGACGCGGGAGCGGCCGACGGCACCGCCGAACCGCCGGTCGGCGCGGCAGACGCGGCCACGGCACTCGAGGCCGACGGCGCTGCGGACGGCACGGAGGGTGCGCTCTTGGTTCCGAACAGCGATGTGGCGACCAGGATCCCGACCAGGACGGCGAGGATGAACGCCAGGAGCAGGACCAGCCGCTGCATGTTCGTCATGCGCCCATGGTAGAGGCGCGGGCACGCGCCGTCAGGCGTCGGCTCGCGGCGGGGCAGGGCTCGCCAGCCCCTCGACGATCTCGACACCGGGCAGGGCCGCCAGGATCGACGGCGGCGCGATCACCTTCCACTCGCGCGACCCGCCGCCCAGCACGATCCGCTCCCGGCTCATCACCGCAGCGTCCACCCAGACCGGCAGCCCGGCCGGCAGGCCGAAGACCGTCACCCCGCCGATCTCGTGGCCCGTGATCGCGCGCGTCTCGTCGGGCGACGCGAAGGACGACTTGCGGCCGAGCCGGCCCCTGACCACGCGATTCACGTCCAGGCGATGGGTCGCGAGCACCACGCACGCGACGTAGACGGGCTCGGCGCCCTTGCCGACCACCACGATCGTGTTCGCCGAGTCGGCTGGGTCGAAGCCGTAGTGGGCGCAGAACGCCGCCGTGTCGGCGAGCGCGGGGTCGCACGGGAACAGCTCGGACGGCCCGAGGCCGGCGAGGGCCGCCTCCAGGGCGTCGCGGTGGGGATCGTCGCTCATGGCGGGCAACGGTAGCGCGGAACGGGATGCCGCGGACGGCCCCGGAGCTGCTGCACTACCCTTCCGCCCAGCCTCGGGGCGACACCGCCGCGCACCCCGGGCCACGCCGACCATCCCCCACCCGAGCCCGCAGCCCGGAGGCCACCATGACCGCCACCCGCATCCCCGACCGAGCCGAGTCGCTGGCCGCGATCCCGTTGCTCGCCCTGCGGACCCGGCTGTTCATCGACGGAGCCTTCGTGGACGCGCGGGGCGGGCGGCGCTTCACCACGGAGAACCCGGCCACCGGCAAGCCCATCGCCGAGGTGGCCGAGGGAGGTCCCGAGGACGTGGACCTGGCCGTTGCCGCGGCGCGCCGCGCCGCCGACGACGGGCGCTGGTCGCGGCTGAACCCGGGCGACCGCAAGCGACTGCTGATCGCCTGGGCGGACCTGATCGCGGCCCACAACCGCGAGCTCGCGCTGATCGAGACGCTCGACTCGGGCAAGCCCATCTCGGACACGGCCACGGTGGACATCCTCGAGACCGCCAACTGCATCCGCTGGCACGCCGAGGCCACCGACAAGCTCTACGGCCAGGTTGCGCCAGCGCCCGAGGGCATCGTGGCCACGATCACCCGCGAGCCGGTGGGCGTGGTGGGCGCGGTCATCCCATGGAACTACCCGGCCCTCATGGCCGCCTGGAAGATGGGCCCGGCGCTCGCGACCGGGAACACCATGGTGATCAAGCCGGCGTCGTACACCGCGCTCTCGCTGCTGCGCATCGCCGAGCTGGCGAGCGCGGCGGGCATCCCCGACGGCGTTCTCAACGTGGTGCCCGGTCCCGGCGGCTCGGTGGGCGAGGCGCTCGGACGCCACCCGGACGTGGACTGCCTCGCGTTCACCGGCTCCACGGAGGTCGGGCGCCGGTTCCTCCGCTACTCGGCCGACACCAACCTCAAGCGCGTGCTCCTCGAGCTGGGCGGCAAGAGCCCCCAGATCGTCTTCCCCGACGTCTCGGACATGGCGTCGGTCGCTGCCAACGCGGCGATCGCGATCTTCACGAACATGGGCGAGAACTGCTCCGCCGGCTCGCGGCTGATCGTTCACCGGTCCAAGCGCGAGGCGCTGCTCGAGGCGCTGACGGCGGAGCTCGAGCGCTGGCCCGTCGGCGATCCCCTCGACCCGGCCAGCCGCGTGGGCCCCCTCATCAGCCGGGGCCAGATGGAGACCGTGCTGGACTACGTCGAGTCCGGCATGGGCCAGGGCGCCCGGGTGGTGGCCGGCGGCGAGCAGATCCTGCGCGAGACGGGCGGCTACTTCGTGGGGCCCACGATCCTCGACGGCGTCCGCAACGACATGCGCGTCGCACGCGAGGAGATCTTCGGCCCGGTGCTCTCGGTGCTCGAGTTCGACACTGAGCAGGAGGCCGTCGAGCTGGCTAACGACACGCCGTACGGCCTGGCGGCGTCGCTGTACACGGACGACCTGCACGTGGCGCACCGGGTGGCGCGGGACCTGCGGGCTGGCGTGGTGGGGGTCAACGCGTACGCGGAGGGCGACAACACCACGCCCTTCGGCGGCTACAAGCTCTCGGGCTTCGGCGGCCACGACAAGAGCGTCCACGCGCACGACCAGTACACGGAGACCAAGACGACCTGGATCACCCTGCGGCCCCGGCTCTGAGGGCCCGGCCACGACGTCCGGTCAGCGGGGCCAGGACAGGACGGGCACCATCCCCGTGGCCGTGGCCGTGGCCGTGGCCGTGGCCGTTGCGTCGGACGCCGCGCCGCGGGCCTTCTTCTGCAGGTACATCCGCCGGTCGGCCGCGTCCACGGCCTCCCAGAACCCCTCCAGGGTCGGGCTCGCGAGGCGCCCCGTCCCGACGGACGCGCGCAGCCGGTAGCGGTCGCCCGCCTCACGCCAGGCCTCGACAGGAGCGGCCATCCGGCGAGCTGCCGCGGCCGCGTCCGAACCGGGCGCGACCACCACCACGAACTCGTCGCCGCCGATCCGTCCCACCGCGTCCGCGGCGCGGAACGTCTCGAGCAGGATGCCGGCCATGGCCTGGAGCGCGCGGTCGCCCTCCGCGTGGCCCAGCCGGTCGTTGACCGCCTTGAAGTCGTCGAGGTCGAGGTACACGATCGAGAGGTCATCGGCGCCGGCCGCCAGCATCCGCGCCGCCTCCTCCTCGATCCCGCGACGGTTCAGCAGGCCCGTCAGCGGGTCCGACAGCGCCAGCGCGTGCATGGCGTGGCGCGCGCTGACCAGACCCGCGACCGACCCGTGCCGCGCCTCGAACACGACCGCGGCAAGCGCCGCGGCGGTCAGGATCTGGGTGCTCCCGTGATCGCCGAGACGCCAGCCCCACAGGCCGGCGGCGGCAGCCGCGAGCCACGGCACCAGGATCGACGCGGCCGCGGCCGCGGCCCAGCGCGGCCGCATGGCGACCGAGCCGGCAGCGGCGAGAGCGAGCATGAGCGTGGGCGCCGCGTCCTCGCCGCGAGCCAGGGCAGTGACCGCCACGACGGCCATCCCGCCGACGAACACGGGGTTCGCCAGGCGCGGCGGGACGGGCCGCAGCGCGACGGCGAACGCGAGCCCGAGGAGCCCGAGCGCAACGGCGGCCGACGCGACCCCGCCCCCGCCGAGCGCGACCGCCCCGGCGAAGATGACGGCCACGGCGGGGGCGACCAGGCGCAGCGATCGCGCCAGCTGCTCGTCGAGCGCGGCGGCGGCGTCGCGGGGGCCGTGGATCTCGTTCGCGGTCATGGCGGCATCGTCGGGCATTCGGCCGGCATGCGACAGCCCCTCACTGGTGGTCCGGGGAGTCCCCGGTGCCACGGGTCAACGGGGACGCCCACCGCCCCTGACTCCGGGGCCATCCCCGATAGGCCCCCGGCGCGGATCTCGGGCGGGCGCGGCTGCGGGGCGGGCGCGCCGATGGCGCCCGACGGCGGCGCCGGGCGCACCTTCAGGGCCCCCCGACGGGCCGCCCGCCGCCTGGCGCCCCCCCTGAGCTAGCCCGTCCGT
>JAKAHL010000039.1 GCA_021815005.1 Chloroflexota bacterium | reverse complement strand
CACCGGGCGGGCCTCGCCCCCGTCGGCCGGCAGCAGCCACAGCGCCCGGACCGGGTGCGCGTCGTCGCCCGAGGGGGCCTTGACGCCCGGGTCCGGCCGGGCCGAGGCGAACAGCAGCGAGCCGTCGGGCAGGAACGCATGGCCGCCGGACTCGCCCGCCACCGAGCGGGTCAGGCGCCTCGCCGGCGCGCGGCCCTCCGGGTCCACCTGCCACAGCGCGGTGGCCATCTTCTTGCCGTCGGGCGCCACGGTGCCCACGGCCACCACGAGCCGGCGACCGTCTGGGCTCAGCCGCAGCGACGAGAGGCGCGGGAGTTGGAGCATGCGGTCGATGGTGAAGGGTTCGCTCATGGGTGCATCATGCCCCCGACGCCCGCCGGACGGTGCGTCCGGACCGCGGTGCCGTGGTTAGAACATCTGTGCGATACGGGCACCAACCTGCTAGACTCCGCGCCGATGACCGATGACGCCCTGAGCCTCCTCGCGGCCGGCGCCGCCGAGCCCGGCGACCTCGCCGTTGAGGGGTCGCTGCGCCCCCGGACGCTCGGCGAGTACATCGGCCAGCGGGAGGTCAAGGCCAGCCTCGCGGTGCTGCTTCAGGCCGCCCGGGGGCGGGGGGAGGCGGCAGACCACGTCCTGCTCTACGGCCCGCCCGGCCTCGGCAAGACCACGCTCGCCACCATCATCGCGCGGGAGCTGGGCGTGAATGTCCGGTACACCAGCGGCCCGGCGATCGAGCGGGCGGGGGATCTCGCCGCCATCCTCACGGCCCTGGACGAGCGGGACGTCCTGTTCATCGACGAGATCCACCGCCTCAACCGCGCGGTCGAGGAGATCCTCTACCCGGCGATGGAGGACTTCGCGCTGGACGTGATGATCGGCAAGGGGCCAAGCGCGCGCAGCCTGCGGCTCTCGCTCAAGCCCTTCACGGCGGTGGGCGCCACGACGCGCGCGGGCCGGATCAGCGGGCCGCTCCGGGACCGCTTCGGCATGACGTATCGGCTTGACTTCTACGGCGAGGATGACCTGACGGCCATCGTGCGGCGCTCCGCCGGCATCCTGGGCGTGGACGTGGACGCGGAGGCCGCGCGCCTGATCGCCATGCGCGGCCGCGGCACACCGAGGATCGTCAACCGGCTCCTGCGGCGCGTCCGGGACCACGCCGAGGTCCATGGGGACGGCACCGTCCACGTCGGCGCCGTGCGCGAGGCGATGGCCGTCCTGGACATCGACGATCTCGGCCTGGACACGACGGACCGCAAGCTGCTCGCCGCCATCGTCCAGAAGTTCGGCTCCGGCCCCGTCGGCGTCCAGGCGCTCGCAGCGGTGCTGGCCGAGGAGCCCGACACGATCGAGGACGTCTACGAGCCATACCTCCTGCGGCTCGGCTTCCTGGACCGCACGCCCCAGGGTCGCATCGCCACCGAGGCGGCGCGCCAGCACCTCGCGGCGCTCGGTTTCGACATCCCCGCGCCCCGCCGTCCCGAGCCCGACATGCCGGCGCTCTGGGACGACGTGCCGCACCGGTAGCCGCACGCGCGCATGCCCGGCGCATCCCACTTCGAGGTCCTCGTCCCGCCGCCCGCGGACGGGTCCACCCGCGCTCGCCTCGGGCGGCTGCACCTGCCCCACGGCATCGTGGAGACGCCGCAGTTCATGCCCGTCGGCACGAACGCAACGATCAAGGCGCTCCACCCGGACGAGGTCCGCGCCGCGGGAGCGAGCATCATCCTGGCCAACACCTACCACCTGTACCTGCGCCCGGGCCACGAGCGGATCGCGCGGCTTGGCGGGCTGCACGCCTTCATGGGCTGGGACGGGCCGATCCTGACGGACTCCGGCGGCTTCCAGGTCGTCTCCCTCGGGGACCTGCGTTCGATCGACGACGGCGGCGTCACGTTCAAGAGCCACCTCGACGGGACCACCCACCGCTTCACGCCCGAGCACTCCATCGCGGTGCAGCAGGCGCTGGGGCCGGACATCGCGGTCGCGTTCGACCATCCGGTGTTCCCCAGCTCGCCGCGCGATGTCGTCGCGGACGCCATGCGCCGGACGCACCTCTGGGCGGAGCGGTCGCTGGCCGCGCACACGCGGTCGGACCAGGCGCTGTTCGGGATCGTCCAGGGCGGGATCGACGCCGAGTTGCGCGAGGAGTCCGCCCGGTTCGTCGCCAGCCTGCCGTTCGACGGGATCAACATCGGCGGCCTGGCCGGTGACGAGACCCCAGAGCAGCGCAACGCGACGCTGGACGCGACCATCCCGTTCCTGCAGGGGGACCCGCGGCCGCGGTACCTGATGGGCCTGGGCTCGCCGCTGGACCTGCTCGAGGCCGTCCACCGCGGTGTGGACCTGTTCGACAGCGTCCTGCCCGCCAGGGTGGCCCGCAACGGCCAGCTCTGGGTTCCCGGGGGACGCCTCAACCTTCGCAACGAACAGTTCCGGGATGACCCGCGCCCCGTCCAGGAGGGCTGCCCGTGCCCCCTCTGCACCCGCTTCTCCAGGGCGTACCTGAGCCACCTGTTCCGGGCCAAGGAGATGCTGGCGTACCGCCTCGCAACTTGTCACAACCTGACCTTCACCCTAGACTTCATGGCCGGTATCCGGGCCGCCCTGCGGGCCGGGAACCTCCCCGCGGAGATGCCGGACATGCGTCGCCGCGCCATCCGGATGAGTGGCGGCGAAGGCGCCGCTAAGTCCGCGTGAAGTTCGTGTCGGTACCGTCACTAGGCGTGGAGGCGCGTTATGGGTTCGAGGGATCGCCCCCACAAGGAAGTCAAGAAGAAGCCCAAGGAGAAGTCGGCCTCGCCGAACCTTGCGCCGCTGTCGGAGCCCCCCCAGCAGGCGGAGGTCATCAAGAAGGCGCGGAAGCCGCGGCGCGAGGACGAGTCGGAAGGCTGACGGACCGGTCGGGCGGGTTGACCCCGCTCCGTCGGGCCGGAGCAAGGCCCCAGGAGCGAGGATCACGATGACGACCGGCAGGGATCTGGACGCCAAGAGCGCGGAGAAGGCGCTGGCCGAACGCGGCCGCGCGGTTGACGCCGCCATCCTCGCCATCGAGAAGCAGTTCGGGCGCGGCTCGATCATGAAGCTTGGCTCGGCCGAGCGGCAGCAGGTTGACTCGATCCCGACGGGTTCCATCGCGCTGGATCTGGCTCTCGGCGTGGGCGGCATCCCGCGCGGCCGCATCTGCGAGGTCTTCGGCCCCGAATCCTCGGGCAAGACCACGCTCTGCCAGCACGTCATCGCCGAGGCGCAGCGCAGGGGCGGGATCGCCGCGTTCATCGACGTCGAGCACGCGCTGGACCCCGGCTACGCGCGGGCCTGCGGCGTCAACGTGGACGAGCTGCTCGTGTCCCAGCCGGACACCGGCGAGCAGGCGCTGGAGATCACCGAGACCCTGATCCGCTCCGGCGGCGTGGACATCGTCGTCGTGGACTCCGTGGCGGCCCTGGTGCCGCGGGCGGAGATCGAGGGCGAGATGGGCGACAGCTTCGTCGGCATCCAGGCTCGCCTCATGAGCCAGGCGCTGCGCAAGCTGACGGGCGCGGTCTCCCGCTCCAACACCGCGTTGGTGTTCACCAACCAGCTCCGCGAGAAGATCGGCGTGATGTTCGGCAACCCCGAGACCACGCCGGGCGGCCGCGCCCTCAAGTTCTACGCCTCGGTCAGGCTGGACATCCGCCGCGTCGAGACCATCAAGAGCGGCACCGAGTCGGTCGGCAACCGCGTCCGCGTCAAGGTCGTCAAGAACAAGGTCTCGCCGCCGTTCCGCGTCGCCGAGTTCGACGTGATGTACGGCGAGGGGATCAGCAAGGAGGGCGGCCTGCTGGACGTCGGCGTCGCGATGGATGTGGTCGCCAAGACGGGCGCCTGGTTCAACTTCGCGGACACGCGCCTGGGCCAGGGCCGCGAGGCCGCCAAGGAGTTCCTCAAGATCAACGCGGACGTGGCGGCGGAGATCGACCGGCGGATCCGCGCCAAGATGTCGGACGTGGCGCTCCCGGTGGAGGGGATCGAGGAGGCGGAGTAGGGCCGCGTGGGCGAGGAGCGTGGCGGCGGCCGGCCCGGCAGGCCCACGCCCGCGGAGCGGCGGGAGCAGCGCGCCGCCTCCGAGGATCCGGCCGGGGTGCTCGACACCGCCGCCCGATTCCTCGAGGCGCGTCCGCGGTCCGAGGCGGAGGTTCGCGAGAAGCTGATCCGGCTGGGCTACCGCCCGGCGCTCGTGGACGACGCCGTGGCCCGCCTGCTCGCCGTCGGGTACCTCGACGATGCGGCGTTCGCCCGGGCCTGGGTGGGCTCGCGCGACCGGGCCAGGCCGCGCGGCGAGCAGGCCCTGAGGCGGGAGCTGGGCCAGCGGGGCGTGGACCGCGCGCTCGTGGACGAGGTCCTCGGCGAGCGGCGCGACGAGGCGGCCGGTCACGCGGACGACGGCAGTGGGTCCGCCGATCCCGACGCGGCCGCGGCCGAGCGCCTTCTCGCCCGGCGGATCGGCCCGATCCTCCGCGAGTCCGACCCGCGTCGGCGCCTCCAGCGCGCGTACGCGCTCCTGGCCCGCAACGGCTTCGCCCCCGACGTGTGCTCCGCGGTGGCGCGGCGGGCGCTCGCGGGCACGGCTGCCTGGCCGGGCCCAGGGCCCGATCCCGGGACGGACGGCTGAGGCCCGGGGCGTGGGCCTAAGCTCGCCGACGATCCGGCCCGCGCCAGACACGGAGACGGCCCGCGCCCCATCGCGGCGACCTGGCGCGCGCCGCGATCGGGCGCCGTCAGAGCCTCAGTGCCAGTCCGGCCCCGCCCCGTTCCGGGCAACGGAGCCGGCTCCGAGCGTCCCGTGGACCTCGCGGGCGATCGCGGCCACCAGCGCCGGGGCGGCCGTCGCCTCGTTGAGGCCCTCGGTGAGGACGGCGAGCACGTACGGCCGGCCGCCGGCCGGGTAGACGACCCCCGCGTCGTGGTAGAGCGAGGCGATCGACCCCGTCTTGTGCGCCACACGCGTCCCGGGCGGAAGGCCAGCCGGGATCCCCTCGTTGAACGCCTGGGCCGCCAGGATCTCGACCATCGCCTCGCATGCGGCCGTCGGGGCCGCCGAGCCGTCGGCGATCCGCTCGAGGAGCGACGCGAGCCCGGCCGCCGTCACCGCGTTGTTCAGCCCCGCCGCGAACGCCGGGCCGTCCTCGACGCCGCGCAGCACGCGGACCCCCGTTACGCCCAGGTCACGGACGGTCCGGTCAACGGCGGCGGCGCCCATCTGGTCGATGAGCAGGTTGGTCGCCACGTTGCTGCTGCGCACGATCATGAGCCGCGCCAGGTCGCGGACGGGCACCGGCTCGCCGACGCGCTCGTACAGGCCGGTCTCGCTGTCGTCGGCCCGGTCGAGCCGGAACGCCGAGCCGTCCGCCAGGCTCCGGAACTCGGTCCGAACGACAACCGGAGCGTCCAGGGAGACGACCCCCGCCCACGCCCGCCGGTAGAGCTCCACCAGGACGGCGACCTTCATCGTGGAGGCGGCGTGGAACACCGCGTCGGGCTCCACCAGCACCGCGCGGGGCCCGCCCATCTGGCCAGCCACGACCGCCGCGCGGCGGGCGCCCGACGCCGCCACCAGCCCCCGGACCATCCCCTCCAGCGTCGTCACGGCGCAACGGTACCGCCCGAGCGAGGGTTGCGAGCCGGTTCCGGTCAGACGCTGTAGGCTTCCTCCCACCGGGCGCGGACCTTCGGGCCGCCCCCCGGGCGAGCCGCAGCCCCGACTGTGGCCGGACTCGAGCCGAGTGGCTCCCCGGCCCCGTGCCCAACGCGAACGTCGTCGCCGCCGTGCCCGATTGATTCGTCAAACGCCCTCGGCCCATTCACCCGGCCGCGGGGGAGGATCCGAATATGGAATGGGTAGCCGTCGCCGCGACCGCGGTGCTGACGGGCGTGGCTGGCGTGGCCGTCGGCTTCGTGGTGCGAAGCCTGTGGGCGAACCAAGCGCTCAAGTCTGCGCAGGACAAGGCCGACCGGATCGTGGCCGAGGCCCGCGCCCAGCAGAAGGACCTCATCCTCGAGGCCAAGGACGAGAAGCTGCGGCTGCAGCGCGAGGCGGAAGAGGAGGCGCGGGCCAAGCGCGCCGAGATCCAGGGCCTCGAGCGGCGCCTGCTCTCCCGCGACGAGCAGCTCGACCAGCGGGCTGACCTGCTCGAGGAGAAGGCCCGCAAGATCAACGATCGCGAGCGCGACCTCGAGAAGCAGCGCGACGAGCTCGGGCGCCTCAATCAGGAGCGCGTCGAGGCCCTCGAGCGGGTGTCCGGCCTGTCCGCCGAGGACGCCAAGGGCATCCTCCTGGATGCAATCCGCGACGAGGCCGAGCATGACGCCGTGAAGCTGGCCCGAGCCATCGAGCGCCGCGCGCGCGACGAGGCGCAGGACCGGGCCCGCGAGATCATCGTGACCGCCATGCAGCGGGTCGCAGCAGACCACACCGCCGAGCACACGGTGACCGTGGTCCACCTCCCGAGCGACGAGATGAAAGGTCGGATCATCGGTCGCGAGGGCCGCAACATCCGCGCCCTGGAGCAGGCGACCGGCGTGGACCTGATCATCGACGACACGCCCGAGACGGTGGTCCTCTCGGGGTTCGACCCGGTCCGGCGGGAGGTCGCCCGCGTCGCCCTGACCAAGCTCATCGCCGACGGCAGGATCCACCCCGGGCGCATCGAGGAGGTGGTCGCCAAGGCCCGCGCGGAGGTGGACGTGATCATCCGGCAGGCGGGCGAGCAGGCGGCCTACGACGCCGGCGTCCCGGGCCTGCCGCCGGAGATGGTCCGGCTGATCGGCCGGCTCAAGTACCGCACCTCCTACGGCCAGAACGTGCTGGTCCACTCCGTCGAGACGTCGCGCCTGGCCGCCCTCATCGCGGCCGAGCTGGGCGCGGACGTGCAGGCGGCCAAGATCGGCGGGCTCCTGCACGATCTCGGCAAGGCCCTCGACCACGAGGTGGAGGGGCCCCATGCGAGCATCGGCGCCAACGTCGCCCAGAAGCACAACCTGCCCTTCAAGGTGGTGAACTCGATCGCGGCGCACCACCAGGAGGTGGAGTACGCCTGCATCGAGGCGCCCATCGTGCAGGTCGCCGACGCGATCAGCGCGTCTCGGCCGGGCGCCCGCGGCGAGACCATGGAGACCTACGTCAAGCGCCTCGAGGACCTCCAGGGCATCGCCGAGAGCTTCACCGGCGTCGAGCGCTCGTTTGCCGTCCAGGCCGGGCGCGAGGTGCGCATCCTCGTCCGGCCCGAGGAGATCGACGACCTGGCGGCCACGCGCCTCGCCCGCGACATCGTCAAGAAGATCGAGGACAGCCTGACCTACCCGGGCCAGATCAAGGTCACCGTCATCCGCGAGACACGCGCCACCGAGTACGCGAAGTAGGGGAGCGCCCGGCCCGCCGGCGGCGTGACCTCACCTGGGCGACGCGCGGGGAGGGAGTCGCGGGCACACCCGGTAGACTGGCGCCCACATCGGACCCCACAGGAGCAAGCGTCGCCCATGGCCGCCCGGAGCGAGCACGCGGGGCTCGGCAACCCGCCCAACGCCAACGCCCCGCGCCCCGCCGGTGCGTGCCGCGTCCTGATGATCGGCGACATCATCGGCAAGCCCGGCCGGCAGGCCGTGGAGCGGGTGCTGCCCGGCCTGCGCGACGAGCGCGGGATCGACTTCGTCACGGCCAACGGGGAGAATGTGGCGGGCGGCATGGGCCTGACCGCGTCCACGGCCGACGCGCTGTTCGGGGCCGGCGTGGACGTCATCACCAGCGGCAACCACATCTGGGACAAGCGCGAGATGTACGAGGTGCTCGACCGGAACGACCGGATCCTGCGCCCGCTCAACTACGGCACCCACGACGTTCCCGGCCGCGGCTGGGGCGCCTACACCGCGCTGGACGGGTCCGAGCTGGTGGTGATCAACCTCCAGGGCCGCACCTACATGCAGCCGATCGACAACCCCTTCACCGACGCCGACCGCCTGCTCGACGAGGCCGCGGACCCGCTGCCGCCCATCCGCCTGGTGGACTTCCACTGCGAGATCACCTCGGAGAAGAACGCCCTCGGCCTGTACCTCGACGGCCGGGTGTCCGCGGTCGTGGGCACCCACACGCACGTGGTGACCGGCGACGAGCGGATCCTCCCCAAGGGCACGGCCTACCTCACCGACCTGGGCATGACGGGTCCGCTGTGGAGCATCATCGGCTTCGAGCCCGCCAGCGTCCTGCCGCGGTTCCTCAACGCGCTGCCGACACGGTTCGAGGTCGGGGACGGCCCGGTGGTCCTCAACGCCTGTCAGGTGGACGTGGACCCGGCGACCGGGCGCGCGCTCCAGATCGAGCGACTCCAGCGGCTCGTCGAGGACTAGGGTGGCCTCGCGGCACGCCCGCCCCGAGGCCCAGCCCAGCACGCCGGGCACCGCCGAGGCGGACCTCCACGCACACACCGCGCGCTCCGACGGCGTCCTCGAGCCGCTGGAGCTGGCGCGCCAGGCGCGGGCCGCCGGGATCCGGCTGCTCGCCATCGCGGACCACGACAACCTCGCCGCCTACCGCGAGCTCACGTCGCCCGGGGCGGCGGCCCTGCCGCCCGGCCTCGCGCTGCTGCCGGCCGTGGAGATCAACTCGGTCACCAGGCGCCTGGCATCGGACCTGCCGGAGGGGGAGCTGCACGTCCTGGGCATCGGCGTGGACCCGGACGACGAGGCCTTCGAGGCGGTGCTGGCGTCGCAGCGGGGCGCGCGCCGCCGCAGGTTCGAGCGCATCGTGGAGCGCCTCCGCGAGATCGGCCTCCCGATCGACGGGCAGGTCGCCGCCATGGACCTTGCGGCCGACGACGCCCTCGGTCGGCCCACCGTCGCCCGGGCGCTCATCGCGGCCGGCTACGCAGCCGACGTGGAGGACGCCTTCGCGCGTCTGATCGGGCATGGGGGGCCGGCCTACGTGCCGCGCGGCGGGCTCGACCCGATCGCCGCCGTGCACGCGATCCGTGCCGCCGGCGGGGTCGCGGCCCTGGCGCACTTCCCCGAGGCGCCGGTCCGGGAGCCGCTCATCCGCGCGCTGATGGATGCCGGGCTCGACGGCCTCGAGACCCACCACCGCAGCTTCGACGCCCCCACGCGGGAGGCCATGGCGGCCTTCGCGCGCCGCCTGGGCCTCGTGGCGACCGGCGGCTCCGACTACCACGGCGACCACGGACCCTACGCGGACACGCACGCCGAGCTGGTCATGCCCGCGGAGCTGGTCGAGGGCGTGCTCCAGGCGCTCGCCGCCCGCGGCCGACGCCCGTTCGCGTGATCGCGCCGCCCGCCGGGGCGCCAGCCGCCGTCTGCCCCGCACTCGCTACCATGCACGGGTCATGACGTCCCGCGCCCTGCCCGTCCTGGAGTTCGTGCCGCCCGCCGCCGGCCCGGCCCGCAGCCTGACGCCGCCCGAGCCGCAGGACGCGCGGCTTGCCGAGTTCCGGCCCGATGCGGCCGCGCTGCCGCGGTTCTTCGTCTGGACGCTGGGCTGCCAGATGAACCGCAGCGACTCCGAGGAGATGGCCGGGCGCCTGCTCGCCGCCGGCTGCGCCGGGGCCGCCTCGATCGAGGCCGCCGACCTGGTCGTCATCAACACCTGCGCCATCCGCGAGGCGGCCGAGGCCAAGGTCATCGGCCGCCAGGGGCAGCTGCGCCAGCTCAAGGCGGCGAACCCCGCGCTCCGTGTCGTGCTCACGGGCTGTGCCGTCCGGGAGTCGAACCGGGCCAGCCTCGCCAGGCGCTACCCGGCCGTGGACCTGTTCCTGCGGCCCGACGAGGAGCCCGAGCTCGTGGGCCGGCTGGGCCTCGCCTCCGCGCAGGCGCCGGTCGGGGCCGTGTCGTTCCCGGCCACCGCCATCGCCGCCACCGCCGCCACCGCCGCCATCGCCGCCACCGCCGCCACCGCCGCCACCGCCGCCACCGCCGCCACGACGGTCGTCCAGGGCGACCTGGTGTCCGATGCGACCCACCTCGCCCGGGCCCGCGCCGACGCGGTCGCCGGAGGCGCCGTCCACCGCGCCTCGCCCATCAGTGCCTGGCTGCCGATCATCTACGGCTGCGACAAGACGTGCACCTACTGCATCGTCCCGCACAGCCGCGGCCCGGAGCGGAGCCGCCCCTTCGACGACGTGGTCGCGGAGGCTCGCACGCTCGCCGCGGCCGGGTACCGCGAGGTCACGCTCCTGGGCCAGAACGTCAACTCCTACGGCCACGACCTGCCGGCCGAGGCTCGGTTCGCCCACGTGCGGACCGAGCGTCTGGTGGGCCGCCGCCAGGACCGCCAGGCTCGGCCGGACCTGGCCGAGCTGATCCGGGCCGTCGACGCCGTCCGCGGCGAAGACGGGGCGCCCGCGATCCCGCGCCTCCGGTTCGTGACGTCGCACCCGTGGGACCTCTCCGACCGCCTGATCGAGGCGATGCGCGACTGCCCCTCGGTCTGCGAGGCGCTCCACCTGCCGGTCCAGTCGGGCAGCGACGCCACACTGCGCCGGATGGGCCGCCAGTACACCGTCGCCCACTACCTGGAGCGCCTCGCGCGGATCCGCGAGGCCGTCCCGGGCATCGCGCTCTCGACCGACGTCATCGTGGGGTTCTGCGGCGAGACCGAGGCCGAGCACGAGGCCACGCTCGGGCTGCTGCGCGAGGTCCGCTACGACCAGGTGTTCGCCGCCGCGTACAGCGAGCGCCCCGGGACGCCCGCCACGCGTCTTGCGGACGACGTGCCCGCGGCGGAGAAGCACCGGCGGCTCGTGGAGCTGCTCGCGCTGCAGGAGGCCATCGGCCTCGAGCGCAACCTGGCCTGGGTGGGCGAGACCGCCGAGGTGCTGGTGGACGCCGTCGTCCCGCCACGCGCGCACGACCACGGCGGGGAG
>JAKAHL010000038.1 GCA_021815005.1 Chloroflexota bacterium | reverse complement strand
GGCCCACCGACTACGCCTTCCGGACCTACATGGAGTCCGGCACCCCGCCCGCGGCCCCGATGGTCTCGATCACCAAATCGAACAGCGCCGGCGGCCCGGTCGCCCCGGGCACCTCGGTCGGCTACCAGATCGGCCTCAGCGTGTCCGGCACGGGTTCGATGGTCGGGGTCGCCGTGTCCGACCAGCTCCCGGCGGGCATCGGCGGCGCCACCGGGATCAGCAGCGGCGGGACGTACGACCCCGTGACCAACCGGGTCACCTGGTCGGGTCTGACCCTGAGCCCCAAGCTGACCCTCAACTACACGGCGGTGGTCGGCGCTTCCGACGCGCCCGGGACGTACACCAACACCGCGACCATCACGCAGGGACCCTGCATCCAGGGCTACTCCTGCAGCGCGACCTCGACCGTGACGGTCCTGGCGGCGGCGCCGTCGCCCTCGGCCCCGGCCACGTCTCCCAAGCCGAGCGGAGGCGTCGGCGACGCCAGCAGCAACCCGACCATCCCGCCGACGAGCACTCTGGCGGCCCGCGCGGCGAGCTCCGGCACCGGAACCGACACCGCGCTCCTCGTCCTCGTCGGCCTCCTCGCCGTCGTCGGGATCGCCGGCCGGCTCTCCGGCAGGACCCGGCGCCGGTAGCACATCCGGGAGCCCGCGATCGGGCCTCACCGCAACCAGACGTCGACCGCCCGGCCCGCCGGGCGGTCGACCCGTGTGTGGCGACCGCAGCCCCGCGTCAGTGCCGGAAGTGCCGGCGTCCCGTGACCAGCATCGCGGCGCCCGCCGCCTCCACCAGCGCCAGCACCTCGGCGTCGCGGACCGAGCCGCCCGGCTGCACGATGGCAGTGACGCCCGCCTCCATCAGGACCGTCGGCCCGTCGGCGAACGGGAAGAACGCATCAGAGGCGGCGACGGCGCCCGCCGCGCCCCCGCGTTCCGCCTGGAACGTGCGCGCCTTCTCGACGGCCTGGCGGCACGCGTCCACGCGCGACACCTGCCCGGAGCCCAGCCCCACCAGCATCCCGTCGCGGACCAGCACGATCGCGTTCGACACCACGCCGCGGCACAGGCGCCAGGCGAGGTCAAGATCGGCGCGCTCCGTGTCCGTGGGCTGGCGCGAGGTGGCGCACGACCACGCGCCCGGGTCGTCGGGGAGGTTGTCGGGCGCCGTCACGAGCACGGCGCCGCCCGCGGAGCGAAGCGAGCCGAGCGGGTCGGCGGAGACCGGGGCCGCGGAGCCGATGCCGCCAGCGCCCAGCGAGGCGTCCACGACCAGCCGCAGGTTGGGCTTGGAGGCCAGCACCTCGCGGGCCGCCGGGTCGAACCCAGGCGCCACCACGACCTCGAGGAAGATCGACGCCAGCCTCTCCGCCAGCGCGCGGTCCACGGGACGGCTGACCGCCACCACCCCGCCGTACGCCGACACCGGGTCGCCGGCGTAGGCCGCCTCCCACGCCTCGAGGAGCGTCGGCCGCTCGGCCGCGCCGCACGGGTTGGTGTGCTTGACCACGACCACCGCCGGCCCGCGCATCAGGCGCGCCAGCGCCGCCGCCGCCGACGCGTCGAGCACGTTGTTGTACGAGAGCGCCTTACCCTGGAGCGGGGGCTCGCCGGTCGCGAACGGCCCGTCGCCCGCTCGCGGCTCCCGGTCCGTCCGCCGGTAGCGCGCGGCCGGCTGGTGCGGGTTCTCGCCGTAGCGCAGCGTCTCCACTTTCTCGAGGCTGACCGTCAGGCTCGCCGGGTAGGGGTCCGCCGCCCCGGGCAGCCCGGGCTCGTCCGGCAGCGCCACGCCCCCCTCGGCCAGACGGCGGGGCAGCTCGCTCGCGATCCGCGCGTCGTAGGCCGCGGTGTGGCGGAAGGCCTCCACGGCCAGGGCCGCGCGCAGGCCCAGCGGCACCTCGCCATGCTCGTCGAGCGCGTCGAGCACCTGGCCATAGCGCGCCGGCTCGGTCACGATCGCCACCGAGGCGTAGTTCTTGGCCGCCGCCCGAACCATCGACGGCCCGCCGATGTCGATCTCCTCGACCAGCTCGTCCACGCCGATCCCGGGGCGGCGCGCTGCCGCCGCGAACGGGTACAGGTTGACCACCGCGAGGTCGAACGGCGCGATGCCGAAGGCCGCCAGCGCCTCGCGGTGGTCCGGCCGGCGACGGTCCGCCAGCAGGCCCGCGTGGACCCGCGGGTGGAGCGTCTTGACGCGCCCGTCGAGCATCTCGGGCGAGCCCGTCACGGCCGCCACGTCGGTCACGGGCAGGCCGGCGTCGCGCAGGGCGCGCGCGGTGCCGCCGGTGGACACCAGCTCCCAACCGCGCGCGACGAGGCCGCGCCCCAGCTCCGCCAGCCCGGACTTGTCCGAGACCGAGAGCAGCGCGCGCCTGGGCTTCGGCACCCGCGAGTCCACCGCAGCGGCGAGGATCGTCGCGCGCCGCGCGCCCGGCGCCGCCCGCACCGCGCCGGCGAGCAGCGCCGCCACGGCCATCGGCAGCAGCCGGTGCTCCACGGGGTGGATCCGCGCCAGCAGCGTGGCCTCGTCGTCGCCGGGCAGGACCGGCACCGCCTCCTGGGCGAGGATCGGCCCGCCGTCGAGCGTCGCGTCCACCAGGTGCACCGTGACGCCCGTCACAGCCACGCCGGCGGCCAGGGCATCCCTGGCCCCGTGGAGCCCCGGGAACGACGGCAGCAGCGACGGGTGAACGTTGAGCACCCGCCCGCCGAATGCCGCGAGCACACGCGGCCCCACGATCCGCAGGTAGCCGGCGAGCACGACCGCGTCCGGGGCCACCGCCAGCAGCGTGTCGGCCAGGACCGCGTCGTCGCCGCGCGGGACGAGGGCCGTCTCGATCCCCTGCTCCGTCGCCCATCTGAGCCCGTCGCACGGCCGGTCCGCGAACACCAGCGCGATGTCGCCGCCGAGCTCGCCGCGACCCGCGGCCGCCGCGAGCGCCCGGAGATTGGACCCCGTCCCGGAGACCCCGACCGCGATCCTGCCGCTCACGCGCCCCTCGCCTCCTCAACGTACCGCGTGCCGCCCAGGGCTGCCGCCTCCACCGCGTCGCCGATCACCCAGGCCGGCACGCCTCGCGCCCGCGCGATCTCGACCGTCGGTCCGGCGGCATCCGGCGGCACGACCAGCACCATGCCGATCCCCGCGTTGAACGTGGCCCGCTGCTCCGGCCCGCCGAGCATCCCGAACGCCGACACCAGCCGGATCACCGACGGCACCGGCCACGACGACGGGTCGAGCCGCGCGCCGAGGTGGTCCGGCAGCGCCCGCGGCACGTTGCCGGGCAGCCCGCCGCCGGTGATGTGGGCAAGGCCCCGGAGCTCGTGGCCGGCCGCCTCGAGCTCGGCGCGGATCGCCAGCACGTCGCGCGCGTAGATGCGCGTGGGCGCGAGCAGGATCTCGCCCAGCGTCGCGTCGATCAGCCCGGGCTCCGCCAGCAATTCGGCGCCCGACATCGAGCAGCCGAAGGCGCGGCAGGCAACGCCTCCGTACGGGACGTCGAGCTCGAGGTGCAGGCCGGCGAGCACCTTGCGAACTAGCGAGTACCCGTTGGCGTGGAGCCCCGACGAGGCGAGGCCGACGATCGCGTCGCCGGCGCGCGCCGCCGTCCCGTCGAGCAGTCGCGATCGCTCGGCGACCCCCACGCAGAACCCGGCCAGGTCGAACTCGTCGGGCTCCATCAGCCCCGGGTGCTCGGCCGTCTCGCCGCCCACCAGCGCGGCGCCCGCCTGGCGACAGCCCTCCGCGATGCCCGCGACCAGGCTCGCCACGCGCTCGGGGACGAGCTGGCCGACCGCGATGTAGTCGAGGAACGCCACCGGCTCGGCACCCGCGCACACCACGTCGTCGGCGCACATCGCCACCAGGTCGATGCCGATGGTGTCCAGCCGCCCCACGGCCTGCGCGATCGCGGTCTTCGTCCCCACCCCGTCGGTGGAGGACACGATGACCGGCTCGCGATACCCGGCCGGGATGGCGAACGCGGCCCCGAACCCGCCGAGGCCGCCGAGGACCTCGGGGCGGGCGGTGGACGCCACCGACGCGCGCATCAGATCCACGGCGCGCTCGCCCGCCGCCACGTCCACGCCGGATGCCGCGTACGCGCTCCGGTCCGCTGCGGTCTTGCCGCTCACGCCTGGGACCTCCCGCTCACCGCTGGCCGCTCCCCGTCGGGGCCGGCTCCTCGAGCACGAACTTGCGCGCCTCCACGTCGTACGGGACCGGCTCCGGGTAGCGCCCGTCGAAGCAGGCGAAGCAGAACCGGTCGTACGGCAGGTCCACCGCGCTGAGCACGCCCGGCACCGACAGGTAGCCCAGCGTGTCGGCGCCGATGAACTCGCGGATCTCCTCGATCGAGTGCGTGGCCGCCAGCAGCTCCTTGGGCACCGCGGTGTCGATGCCGTAGAAGCAGGGGTGGTAGATGGGCGGGGCGCTGATCCGCACGTGGACCTCGCGCGCGCCGGCGCGCCGGAGGAGGCCGACGATCTGGCGCGTGGTGGTGCCGCGCACGATGGAATCGTCCACCACGATCAGCCGCTGGCCGCGGATGGTCTCGCGCAGCGGGCTGAGCTTCACGTTCACGCCCCGCTGGCGCATCGCCTGCGAGGGCTGGATGAACGTGCGGCCGCTGTAGCGGTTGCGCACGAAGCCCTCGCGGTACGGGATCCCCGACTGCTCGGAGTAGCCGGCCGCCGCCGGGCCGCCGGTGTCCGGGACCGGCATCACGAGGTCCGCCTCGACCGGATGCTCCTTGGCGAGCTCCATGCCCATCCGCCGGCGCGCCTCGTAGAGGTTGCGGCCCTCCAGGTACGAGTCCGGGCGGGCGAAGTAGATGAGCTCGAACACGCACAGGGCGGGGGTCGCCTCGGCGTACCGCACCGACCAGGGCTCCCTGCCCGGCTCGAGGACCACGATCTCGCCGGGCTCCACCTCGCGCACGTACTCGGCGCCCACGGTGTCCAGCGCGGCCGTCTCCGAGGCCAGGATCCAGCCGGCCGTGTCGTCACCCCACAGCCCGGGCTCCTCGCCAGCGGGCGGGATCCGCCCCAGTGCCAGCGGCCGGAAGCCGTGCGGGTCGCGCACGCCGATGACGTGCCGCTCGTCGAGCACGACCAGGCTGAAGGCGCCGCGGACCCGCGGCAGCACCTTCTGGAGCGCCTCCACCGTGTCGGCCGCGGGCTCGTCCGCGAGCAGCGCGGTGAGGAGCTCCGTGTCGGTGGAGGCCGGCAGGCGGGCGCGACCGCCCTGGAGCTGGTCGAGCAGCTCGCGGGTGTTCACCAGGTTGCCGTTGTGGCTGACCGCGATCGACCGTCGCGGCCCGAGCCGGAGCGTGGGCTGCGCGTTCTCCCACAGGGTGGAGCCCGTGGTCGAGTACCGGCAGTGCGCAACCGCCAGGTCGCCCTTGAGCGACGGGATCCGCCGCTCGTCGAGGACCTGGGTCACCATCCCCAGGTCCTTGTAGATCATCAGGTGGCCCTCGTCGGCCACGCCGATGCCCGCCGACTCCTGGCCCCGGTGCTGGAGCGCGAACAGCGCCGTCGCGGCGACGGCCGCGGCCTCGTGGCCGTGGTCGGGGAGCACGACGCCGACGACGCCGCACATCAGCCCGCCACCTCGAGACCCGGCAGCGCGGCGCCCCCGGCGCCATCGGCCGCCTCGTCCTCCCAGCCGAGCGCCCGCGGCAGCCCGTGGTCCCACGCGTGGCGAAGGTCCTCCACGGCCACCTCGAGCGCGTCCGCGATCCTCGATCCGCGCTCCTCCGCAGCGCCCGTCGCCCCCTCGCCGGCCAGCTCGATCACCAGGCGCGGCCCGCCGGTGGTTCCCAGCAGCTCGGTGACGATCCCGTGATGGCGGGCGAGCAGCTCGAGCGCCGGGGCGTGGCGCGGCAGCGCCTCCATGACCAGGCGCGACGGGCTCTCGCCGAACAGCGCCACCGCCGGCGAGTCGCCGACGCCCAGCCGGAGCCGGGCCCCACGGCCGCCCCAGACGCACATCTCGGCAAGGGCAACCGCGAGGCCGCCTGCCGACACGTCCTGGCAGCTCTCGACCAGGCCGCGGGCGATCGCCTCGCGGACGAACGCCTGCAGGCGTGCCTCCAGATCCAGGTCGATCGACGGCGGGTCGTCCTGCGGCGCCGCACCGGCGAGGCGGGCGTACTCCGAGCCGGCCAGCCCCGGCGTGGCGCGGCCGGCGAGGAGGACCGCGCTGGCGTCGCCGCGGAACGCGGGCCCCACGCGCGTCGCCACGTCGTCGAGCAGCCCGACGATGCCGATCTCGGGCGTCGGCGCGATGGCGGAGCCGGGCGCCTCGTTGTAGAGCGACACGTTGCCGCCGGTGACCGGCAGCCCCAGCGCGACGCACGCGTCGGCCAGGCCGCGGACCCCCTCGGCGAGCGCCCAGAACGCCTCCGGCCGGGTCGGGTCGCCGTAGTTGAGGCAGTTGGTGACGCCCAGCGGCCGGGCGCCCGTGATGGACACGTTGCGGGCGGCCTCGGCCACCGACAGCGCAGCGCCGAGCCACGGGTCCAGCTGGCCGACCGGCGCGTTGCCGTCGGTGGTGGCCACCAGGGCCTTGGAGGTGCCCTTGATGCGGAGGACCGCGGCCCCGTGGCCGGGCCCGTCCACGGTGTTCGCCTGGACGTGGCTGTCGTACTGCTCGAAGACCGCGCGCCGCGACGAGAGGTTGGGCGAGCCCAGCAGCGCCAGCAGCACCGCGCCGGGGTCCTGGCCGCGGACCGGCAGCGCGGCCACGGGCTCCGCCGGCGAGCCCGGTGCGGGCGCCTGACGGCGACGGGCCGGGGCTCGCGACTCGCGGTCGAACACGATCGCCTCCGACGCGAGCGCCGGGGCCGGGATGCGGGCCAGCTCGACGGCGCCGGCAACGGGCCGGCCGTCGGGGCCGAGCGCGCCGTCGCCGTGCGGGCCGGTCAGCACCACGACGTCGGGCTCGGCGGTGACCCGGCCGATGACCGCCGACGCGATCCCCCACCGGTCGCACACCTCGCGGACCGCCGCCCACTGCGCCGGCTCCACGATCGCGACCATACGCTCCTGGGACTCGGAGATCATCACCTCGAAGGGCTCGAGGCCGGGCTCCCGGCGCGGGATGGCGTCGAGGTCGACGAGCATGCCCGTGCCGCCGCGGTCGGCGGTCTCGCAGGTGGCGCAGGTGATCCCCGCCGCGCCGAGGTCCTGGATCGAGACCACCAGCTGGCGGGCGATCAGCTCGAGCGTCGCCTCGATCAGCAGCTTCTCCGCGAACGGGTCGCCCACCTGGACGCTGGGGCGCTTGGACGGGTCCTGGTCGCCGAACGTGGCGCTGGCCAGCACCGAGGCGCCGCCGATGCCGTCGCGACCGGTGGCCGAGCCGTAGAGGACCACCAGGTTGCCGGGGCCGTCCGCCGAGGCCCGCGTGAGCATGCCCTCCTCGAGCAGCCCGATCGCCATGACGTTGACGAGCGGGTTGCCCTGGTAGGAGGGGTCGAACACGAGCTCGCCGCCCACGGTGGGCACGCCGACGCAGTTGCCGTAGCCGCCGACGCCACGCACGACGCCGTCCACGAGGTGCCGCGTCCGCGGGTCCTCGGGGTTGCCGAAGCGCAGCGCGTCGAGGACCGCGATCGGGCGGGCGCCCATCGCGAACACGTCGCGCAGGATGCCGCCCACGCCGGTGGCTGCGCCCTGGTACGGCTCCACTGCGGACGGGTGGTTGTGGCTCTCGATCTTGAACGCCACGGCGAGCCCGTCCCCGATGCTGATGACGCCGGCCTGCTCGCCCACGCCCGCCACGACGTCCTTGCCCTTGGTGGGGAGCGTCCGCAGCAGCGGCCGGCTGCTCTTGTAGGAGCAGTGCTCGGACCACATGACGCTGAACATGGCGAGCTCGAGGTCGTTCGGCTCGCGGCCCAGCTTGGCGCGGACCGCGTCCAGCTCGACGTCGACCAGGCCGAGGGCGATGTGGAGCGGGACCTCGGCCGTCACGCGGCACCTCCGGCGGGCTGCCTGGTGCCGGCGACGCGGCCGGTCGCAGCGTACTCCGCGGCGCTCACGACCAGCGAGCGGATGATCCCCAGGCCGTCGTCGGAGCCCAGGACCGCCTCCACGGCAGTCTCGGGGTGCGGCATGAGCCCAGCCACGTTGCCCGCGGCGTTGCACACGCCCGCGATGCCCCGCAGCGAGCCGTTGGGGTTGCCGGGATCGTCGGGTCCGGCGACGCTGCCGTCGGGGTTGGCGTAGCGCCACAGGACGCTGCCGTCGGCCTCGAGCGCGTCGAGCGTGGCCTCGTCCGCGTAGTAGCAGCCCTCGCCGTGGGCGACGGGCATGCGCAGCGGCCGGCGCTCCGCCACCTCGCGCGTGAACGGCGAGTCGAGGCGGTCCGGCAGGATCGCCACCTGGCGGCTCACGAACCGGAGGCCCCGGTTGCGGAGCAGCGCGCCGGGCACCAGCCTCGCCTCGGCGAGGACCTGGAACCCGTTGCAGATGCCCAGGACCGGGCCGCCGCGCCCGGCGAACTCGGCCACCGCGCGCATGACGGGGCTGAACCGGGCGATCACGCCCGCCCGCAGGTAGTCGCCGTAGGCGAAGCCGCCCGGGATGAGGATGCCGCTGACGCCCTCGAGGTCCACGGACTCGTGCCACAGCCGCACCGGCTCGGCACCCGCGACCACGAGCGCGTTGGCCGCGTCGATGTCCCGGTTGGAGCCCGGGAACAGGACGATTCCGACCCGAGCCGTCACGCGAGCACCTCGACGTCGAACAGCTCCATCAGCGGGTTGCTGAGCAGCTCCGACGCCAGCCGGTCCACCACGGCGCGCGCCGCCGTGGCATCGGCCGCCTGCACGGTCAGCTCCACGCGCCGGCCGACGCGGACGGCCGAGACGCCGCTGATGCCCAGGTGGGGCAGGCTCTTCTCCACGGCCCGGCCCTGGGGGTCCAGGATGCCGGGCTTGGGGGTGACGTTGACCGCGAAGCGGTAGGCGGGCTGGTCGCTCACGCGATGACGTCCTCCGACAGGTAGCGGGCGAAGCTCGCCCCGGTGATCCGCTCGTAGGCCTCGACGTAGCGGGCGCGGGTCCCCGCCACCACGTCATCCGGGAGGTCCGGCCCCGGCGCCGTCTTGGCCCACGGCTGGGCTTCCAGCCAGTCGCGGACGAACTGCTTGTCGTAGCTCGCCTGGGCCCGTCCCGGCTCGTAGGCCGCAGCATCCCAGAAGCGCGACGAGTCCGGCGTCATGGCCTCGTCGATGAGCAGGAGCTCGCCGTCGGGCGCCACGCCGAACTCGAACTTGGTGTCGGCCAGGATGATCCCCGCCCGCTCGCACACCGCCGCGCCCCGGGCGTACAGCGCCAGCGAGGCGTCGCGCACCCTGGCGGCGAGCCCGGCGTCGCCCACCAGCTCCACCACGCGCTCGAACGCGATGTTCTCGTCGTGGGCGCCGGCCGGGGCCTTCCACGCTGGCGTGAAGATCGGCTCGGGCAGGCGGTCGCTCTCCCGCAGCCCGGCGGGCAGGGCAACGCCGCAGATGGCGCCCCGGGCCCGGTAGTCCTTCCACCCGGACCCGCTCACGTAGCCGCGGACCACGCACTCCACGGGGAGCACCTCGGCGCGCCGGCCGAGCATCATCCGGCCCCGCAGGCCCGCCAGGACCGCGGCGTCGCCGCCGGTGAGCTCCGCCGGCAGGTCAGCGGGGTCCGTGGAGAGCAGGTGGTTCGCCACGATGTCGGCGGTCTCGCGGAACCAGAACCGGGACAGACCGGTGAGGATGCGGCCCTTGTCCGCGATCGGCGTGGGCAGGATGACGTCGAACGCCGACAGCCGGTCCGACGCGACCAGCAGCAGCCGGTCGTCGCCGACGGCGTAGAGGTCGCGGACCTTGCCCGAGCGGACGAACGCGCTAGCGAGCGCCATGGGTGCCCTCCTTGCGGCCGGCGATCGCCGCCTCGAGCGCGTCCAGCCGTGCGATCACCACAGGCACGTGCCGAAGCACGACCGCGTCGTCGAAGCAGGCGTCGAGGTCGGCCAGGCTGAGCTTCTGGGCCACGGCCGGGTCCGTGGCGAGCAGGCCGTGGAGCGCGACGCGCTCGTCCGCGGCGCGCAGGGCGTGCCGCTGGACGATGGCGTACGCGTCCTCGCGCGAGAGCCCGCCTCGCTCCACCAGCGCCAGCAGGACCCGCGACGAGGCGTGCAGCCCCAGGCCGCGCTCGATGTTCTCCCGCATCCGCTCGGGCCGGACCACGAGACCCTCCACCAGGCCCGCCGTCTTGGCGAGCATGTAGTCGAGCAGGATCGTCGCGTCGGGCAGGATCACGCGCTCCGCCGAGCTGTGGCTGATGTCGCGCTCGTGCCACAGCGGCTGGTCCTCCATCGCGGTGTGGGCGTAGCCGCGCAGCAGGCGCGCCATGCCCGCGATCCGCTCGGACAGGATGGGGTTGCGCTTGTGGGGCATCGCCGAGGAGCCCTTCTGGCCCCGCTTGAACGGCTCCATGACCTCGGCGATCTCGGTGTGCTGGAGGTTGCGCACCTCGGTCGCCAGCCGCTCGAGGCTGCCGCCCAGGATGGCGATGGCCGCCAAAAACGCAGCGTGGCGGTCACGCTGCACGATCTGGGTGCTCACCGGGTCCACGCGCAGGCCCAGGTCGCCCAGGACCTCCGCCTCGAGGTCCGGCGGCAGGTGGCTGTACGTGCCCACCGGGCCGCTGATCTTGCCGGTGGCGATCTCCTCGGTGGCCGCCGCGAGCCGCTCGCGCCCGCGCGCCACCTCGAACGCCCAGCCGGCGCACTTGAGGCCGAACGTGGTGGGCTCCGCGTGCACCGAGTGCGTGCGGCCCATCATGATCGTGCCGGCCTCGCGACGGGCGCGGCCGATCAGCACGCTCGTGAGCCGGTCCGCACCCGCTAGCAGCCGCTCCCCCGCCGCCCGCAGCTGGAGCGCGAGGGCCGTGTCCACCACGTCGCTGCTGGTGAGGCCCAGGTGGAGGAAGCGCCCGTCGGCTCCCACGGTCTCGGCAACCTGCGAGACGAAC
>JAKAHL010000037.1 GCA_021815005.1 Chloroflexota bacterium | reverse complement strand
CGGCCCGGGCCCGAGCATGGCGATGGGCCGGCCCCGGCGCGACGGCCGGCCTCCCGCGCCGGGCGTCCCCGCTATCGTGGATGCCCTGCGTCGCGGCCGACTTGCCGCCGACATCGCCGGGGGCCAAGCCTTGACCCACTCGCCCGTCGTATCGCGGCCCGGGGTGACCCGGGCCGCCCGCGCCTCCGCCCGCGGCCACGCCCCTTGACCGCGCTCGCCGCTGCCGACACCGAGACCGATGCGCCCGCCCGGACGCGGGACCTGTTCGCGCCCGGTGACCGCGGCCTGACGCTGGGCCTGGTCACCACCATCACGCTGATTGCCGTGGAGTCGCTCGCGATCGGGACCGTGATGCCGATCGTGGCGCGGGACCTGGGCGACCAGGAGCTCTACGGCTGGGTCTACGCCGCGTTCTACCTCGGCAACATGCTGGGGATCGTGCTCGTGGGCGCGGCCCTGGACCGCATGCCCATCCGCCGCCCGTTCGCGGTGGGCGTGGGCCTCTACGCCGTCGGGCTCCTGGCCGCGGGCCTCGCCCCGTCGATGCCGATCCTGATCGCCGCCCGGTTCGTGCAGGGGAGCGGGGGCGGGTCGCTGTCCCCGACGGCCTATGTCGCCATCGGCCGCCGGCTGCCGAGCCGTCTCCAGCCGCCGATGTTCGCCCTGCTGTCGGCTGCCTGGGTGACGCCCGGGCTCATCGGCCCGTCCATCGCCGCCTTCGCCGGGGCAACCTTCGGCTGGCGCTGGGTCTTCCTGGGCCTGCTGCCGCTCCTCGCGGTGGCCGCCGCCGTCGCGCTCCGGGCGCTCGGGTCCGTGCCCGGCCCCACGCCCGGCGAGGCGGATCCCGAGCGCCAGGCGATGGCGCGACGCCTGCCCTCCGCGCTCCTCGCCCTCGCGGGCTCGGGCCTGGTGATCGCGGCGCTCACGGCGCCCGAGCTGCTGCCGGCGGTCGGCGGCGCCGTGGTGGGCCTCGCGCTGCTGCTGCCGGCGTTCCGGCGGCTGACCCCGCCGGGCACGCTGCGGGTCGCCGAGGGCGTCCCGGCGGCGGTGCTCCTCCGGGGCGCCATGACGTTCGCGTTCTTCGCGGCGGACGGCTACGTGGCGCTGCTGCTCCAGACGTGGCGCGGCACGACGCCGGTGCTGACCGGCGTCGTGTTCACCGCCACGACCATCGCCTGGTCCGCCGGCACCTGGTACCAGGCCGGGCGCATCGAGGTGTGGGGCGTGGCGCGGTTCACCCGGCTCGGCTTCGCGCTCCTTGCCGTCGGGGCCATCCTGTCGGTTGGCGCGGTCATGCCCGGCGTGCCGCCGGAGATCCTCATCGTGACGTGGTCGCTGCCAGCCATCGGCATGGGGCTGATGTACTCCGCGGCCACGCTGGTGGTGCTGCGCCGGAGCCCGCCCGCGGAGCAGGGCTCGGCGACCGCGTCCCTCCAGCTGGCGGACATCCTGGGCACGGCGCTGGGCGTGGGCGTCGGCGGGGCGATCGCCGCGGCCGGGACGCGCGCGGGCGGGGACGGGCTGGGCTGGGCGCTGGGCTCGGTGTTCCTCGTGGCCGCGGCCGTCGGAGCCCTCGGCGCGCTCGCGTCGGGACGCCTCGGGACGGCGCCGCCACCCGGGGACGAGCGGGCGGCTGCGGTAGACTAGCCGTCCGTCGCGGGCCACCCCGCCCGTCGCCGATCCCGCCACCTGCGGAGGTACTCCACCCGATGTCCGCCGAGACGCTTCGAGCGAAGATTCGCGAGATTCCCGACTTCCCGAAGCCCGGCATCCTGTTCTACGACATCACCACCCTGCTCAAGGACCCGGGGGCCTACCGCGAGTCGATCGAGCTGATGCTGGAGCCCTACCGCGGCGAGCGGATCGACGTGGTCGTGGGCATGGAGTCGCGCGGGTTCATCTTCTCGTCGCCCATGGCGTACGAGCTGGGCACGGGCCTGGTCCCGGTCCGCAAGCTCGGCAAGCTGCCGGCGGACACCCTCACGGTGGAGTACGCGCTCGAGTACGGCTCCAACACGCTCGAGATCCACCGCGACGCCATCCTGCCGGGCCAGCGGGTCCTGATCGTGGACGACCTGCTCGCCACCGGCGGCACGGTCCGGGGCACGCTCGACCTGGTCGAGCGGCTCAAGGGCGAGGTCGTGGGCCTGGCCTTCCTCGTGGAGCTCGAGTTCCTCAACGGCCGCGAGCGGCTCGAGGGACGCAAGGTCACGAGCGTCGTCCGCTACTGACGCCGGAGCCGGCGCCTGCCCGTCCGATGCCCGACGACGAGCCCGTCCCGCCCAGTCCCACCGACCCGCACCGGCGGCGCTTCTTCCGCCTGTTCGCCGGTGACGTCGCGAGCTCGGTCGGCAGCATGATCGGCGCGGCCCGCTCGCTCCAGGCGGAGACGGCGTCCGCCGCGCAGGACCTGCTGGGCGGGACCGGCATGGCGGACCTGCTGGGCACGGGGACCGCCCCCTCGCCGCAGGCACCCGACTCGTCGCCGGCGCTGCGGGCGCAGGGGCCCTACCTCGCGGCCACCGCCGGCTACCGCGCCCCGTTCCGGTTCGAGGACGACGTGGTCTTCGCCTGGGACCAGCGCCTGCTGCCGGACATCCTCCAGGAGATGGCGATCGCGGGGGCGGCCGACGCCATCGGCGCCCTGACCGACGGCGCGGTCATCGGGTCGGCCGTGGCGGCGCAGCTGGGCGCGGCCACCGTGGCCCTGGTGGCCGCCCGGGCGCGCGACTCGCGGCCGTTCGCCCGGCGGGCCACGATCCGCGGCGCGGCGAGCGCCTTCCGGCTCAACCGGCCGGGCTCGGCCCAGATGGCGCTGGCCATGGACCGCATGCTGGCCCTGGTGGAGGCGTTCCCCGTGGAAGCGGACGGCGCGGTGCTCGCCGACGCCCTCCGCCGCGAGGCCGAGGAGATCATCGTGGAGGCCACCGAGGACCACAGCCGGATCGCCGGGCACGCCCCCCAGGCGCTGCCCGCCGGCAGGACGGTGGTGCTGCGCGTGCTCACCGCGGGCAGCACCGGGGCGCTGGGCAGCGGCGTGTTCGGCACGGCCCTGGGCGTCGTGACGAGCCGCCACCAGGCTGGCCAGGCGGTGCACGCGCTGGTCGCCGAGACGCGGCCCTGGCTGGCCGGCGGGCGCATCGCCTGCTGGGAGCTGGCCCAGGCCGGCATCCCGCACACGCTCATCCCCGATGCCGCGGCGCCCGGCCGGATCGCGGCGGGCGAGGTGGACGTGGTGCTCGTGACGGCGGACCGCATCGCCGCCAACGGGGACCTCGCCGCGCCGGTGGGCACCTACCCGCTGGCGCTCGCGGCGCAGGCGGCCGGCGTGCCGCTGGTGGTGTGCGTCGCCACCACCGCGATCGACCTCGCCGTGCCCGACGCGGCCGGGTTGGCACCCGAGGACGCCCGCCCCTCCGCAGCGCTCGTGTTCGCGGGGCAGCGGATCGCCCCCGAGGGGACCCACGCCCGCAATCCGGCGACCGACGTCGTGCCCGCCGCCCTGGTGGACGCCTTCCTGACCGACGAGGGCGTGCTCCGGGGTCCGTTCGCCGCGTCGCTCGCCGGCGCCGTCGAGCGGGCCTCGGCGCGGCGCATGGCCTCGAGCGGGTTCCGGGCGCTCGTCGCGCAGCGCGAGCGGGCCGCCGAGCCCGAGCCGAAGCCCGGGCCCGAGCCCGAGGCCGCTGCCGCCGAGGTCGCTTCCGCCGGGCCGGAGCCCGGGCCGGAGCCCGAGGTCGCTGCCGCCGGGCCGGAGCCCGAGCCGGAGCCCGAGCCGTGACCGCCGTCACGGCCAGCCGGCCGATCGTCGCCCGCCAGAGCACCGACCGCGCGGTCCTGCGCGGCTTCCTGGAGCGGGACCGGATCTTCGCGGCCTACGCGGTCTGCGACCTGGACGAGCGCGAGTTCGGCCGCGCCCGCTGGGCCGTCGCCATGGCCGGCAACCACCTGCTGGCCGTGGGCATGGAGTACGCCGGCCCCACCCCGCAGTCCATGTTCGTCCTGGGCCACAACGACGGCATCGCGGCGATCCTGCGCGACGTCCTCCGCCCGCGGGCCGCGTACATCGCCGCGGCCACGGCGGCCATTCCCGCCATCGCCCGGGCGTACCGCGTGGAGCCGGGCCCGCCTATGGTCCGGATGCGCGTGGACCGCGCGACCTTCCGACCCCGCCCGGCGCCCGTCGAGCGCGTGCTCCCCGTCGAGGTGGGCGATCTCAACCGCCTGTACCAGCTCGGCTTCGCGGCCTGGCTGCCGTCCGGCGCCGTCGCCGAGGGCGTCTACTTCGGCGTCCGCGTGGGCGGGCGGCTGGTGGCGGCCGCCGGCACCCACGTCGTCTCCCGCGAGGCGCGGCTGGGCGTGGTGGGCAACGTGATGACCCACACCGAGTACCGCAACCGCGGCTACGCCAAGGCCGTCACGTCCGCGGTGACGGCGGAGCTCCTCCGCTACTGCGACGACGTGGTGCTCAACGTGCGCGCGGACAACCCGCCGGCGATCGCGGCCTACCGCTCGCTGGGGTACGAGGAGCACTGCCGGTTCGAGGAGCGGCTCATCCGTCGCACCGCCCCCGTCTGGCCCAGCCTCCCGGGCCCGTTCCGCCGCCTGTTCGGGTCTCGCCCGACATCCGACGCCGTCCTCGCCTACGATCAGGCGCATCCGCTCGAGCCGCTCGCCGGAACGCCTGCCGAGCCGCCCGATCCCGCCGCCGACCCCGACCTGACCGCCGACCCGGGCGCCGAGCCCGACCCCGACCCGACCGCCGAGCCCGACCCCGACCCGACCGCCGAGCCCGGCCCCGAGCCCGAGCCCGAGCCCGACCCCTATCCCGCCGAGCCTGCGCCCGGGCCCGGCACCCGCCCCGAGGAGTCCTGATGACCGACAACGCCAGCCTCGTCCCCCACGACGTGACCGACCTCGGCCTCGCCGCCGAGGGCGTCCGCCGGATCGAGTGGGCCGAGCGCGAGATGCCCGTGCTGCGCCTGATCCGCGAGCGCTTCGCGCGCGAGCGCCCCCTCGAGGGCCTGCGGATCGGCGCCTGCCTCCACGTCACCACCGAGACCGCCAACCTGATGCGCACGCTCAAGGCCGGCGGCGCGGAGGTCCACCTGGCGGCGTCGAACCCGCTGTCCACGCAGGACCCGACGGCCGCGGCGCTGGTGGCCGAGTACGGCATCTCCACCTACGCGCGCCGGGGCGAGGACCGCGACACCTACTACGCGCACCTGCGCGCCGTCGCCGACACGCGCCCGCAGTTGACGCAGGACGACGGATGCGACCTGGTCACGCTCCTCCACAGCGAGCGCCGCGACCTGCTGCCCGGCGTCATGGCCGGCACCGAGGAGACCACGACCGGCGTCATCCGCCTGCGCGCGATGGCCGCGGACGGGGCGCTGGCCTTCCCCGTGGTGGCGGTCAACGAGGCGCTCACCAAGCACCTGTTCGACAACCGCTACGGCACCGGCCAGTCCACCATCGACGGCATCCTGCGCGCCACCAACATCCTCATCGCCGGCCGGAACGTGGTGATCGCGGGCTACGGCTGGGTGGGGCGCGGCATCGCGAGCCGCATGGACGGCCACGGCGCCCACGTGGCGGTCGTCGAGGTGGACCCCGTCCGGGCGCTCGAGGCGCTGATGGACGGCTACCAGGTGATGACCGTCGCCCAGGCGGCGCCCTGGGGCGACCTGTTCGTCACCGCGACCGGCAACGTCAACGTGTTCCGCCGGGAGCACTTCGCCGCCATGCGCGACGGCGCCATCATGGCCAACTCCGGCCACTTCGACGCGGAGCTGGACCTGGCGGCGCTGCGCGAGATGGCCGAGGGCCACGTCCGCGAGGTGCGCGACAACGTCCAGCAGTTCGACATCGGCGGCAAGCGGCTCCACCTCATCGCCGAGGGGCGGCTGGTGAACCTCGGCGCGGCCGAGGGCCACCCGGCGGCGGTCATGGACATGAGCTTCGCCAACCAGGCGCTGTCCGCCGAGTACGTGGCCAAGCACCACGCCGAGCTCACGCCCCAGGTCTACGTCGTGCCGGAGGCGATCGACGCGGAGGTGGCGCGGCTCAAGCTGGCGGCCATGGGCATCACCCTGGACCCGATGACGCCCGAGCAGGTCGAGTACGTCTCCAGCTGGCAGCACGGGACCTAGGCCCGGCTGGCGTCCCGGCGACGGCGCGCTGAGCTCCGGCGCCCCGACGCCCCACGGCCGCACGGGAGGGCACCCCACGGTGGGCATCACGATCGCGCCGCACGGCAGCTGGCACTCGCCGATCAGCGTGGAGCTGGTCGCCGGCGCCGCCATCTCGATCAGCGAGCCCGCCGCCGGGCCCGCGGACGTGTACTGGCTGGAGAGCCGTCCCGCCCAGGCCGGGCGGCGCACGCTGCTGCGCCACTCGGCCGACGGCGTCACCCGCGAGCTCACGCCCGAGCCGTTCCGCGTGGGCAACCGCGTCCACGAGTACGGCGGCGGCTCCTACGCCGCCGGGGGCGGGGCGGTCGTCGTCTCGAACCAGGCGGACGGGCGGCTGTACCTGGCCGACCCCGACGGCGAGGCCGCTCCCCGGCCGATCACGCCCGAGGGCCCGTGGCGCTACGCGGATCTGCGGCTGGACCCTCGGGCGGCCCGGCTGGTGGCGGTCCGCGAGACGCACGACGCCGACCGGCCGGACGACCACCGCCTGGTGCGCAACGAGCTCGTCGCCGTCGCGCTCGACGGCTCGGACGGCTCGGGGCGCGTCCTCGTGAGCGGGCCGGACTTCGTGGCCTCCCCGCGCCTCTCGCCCGACGGGCGCTGGCTGGCGTGGCTCGAGTGGGACCTGCCGTCCATGCCCTGGGACGCCTCGCGCCTGCGCCTGGCGCCGGTGGGGGAGGACGGCGCCCTGGGCGCGGCGCGGACCATGGCGGGCGGCGACGGCGTCTCGGTGGCGCAGCCGGAGTGGTCGCCGGCGGGCGTGCTCCACGTCGTGTCCGACGAGACGGGCTGGTGGAACCTGTACGCCTTCGACGCGGGCGGTGCGGGGGACGGCGCGCCGTCCGGCCCGAAGCGCGCCCTCGCCCCCATGGCGGCGGAGTTCGCCGACCCGGCCTGGGTGTTCGGCGAGTCGTCGTACGCGTTCGCGCCGAACGGGGCGGTCATCGCCGCGCCCCGCGCGGACGGGCGGGACCGGCTCCTGCGCATCGACCCCGACGGCACCGTCCACGAGGTCGCCACCCCGTTCACCGAGTTCGACGGGCTGGTGGTCCGCGGCGAGACGGCGCTGGTCGTGGCGGGCGGGCCGCACGACGGGCCGGCGCTCCTGCGGCTGGACCCGCGGACCGGCGAGCCCGCGGGCGTGCTGGCCCGCGCGCTGCCGTCGCCGCTGGACCCGGCGGTCCTGCCCGTGGGCGAGCCGATCGCGTTCTCCACCGCCGCCGGCGCCACCGCTCACGGGCTGTTCTTCGCGCCGGCCAACGCCGCGTACCGGGCGCCCGAGGGAGAGCTCCCCCCGCTGCTGGTCCTGGTCCACGGCGGCCCCACCAGCTCGGCATCGTCCGCGCTGTCGCTGGACCGCGCCTTCTTCACCTCGCGCGGGATCGCCGTGGTGGACGTGGACTACCGCGGCTCGGACGGCTACGGCCGCGCCTACCGCGACGCGCTCAACGGGGGCTGGGGCGTGGCGGACGTGGACGACGCCTGCGCCGCCGCCCGGTTCCTCGCGGAGCGGGGCGACGTGGACCCGCGGCGCATGGCGATCCGGGGCGGCTCGGCCGGCGGCTACACCACGCTGGCCTGCCTGGCGTTCCGGCCCGAGGTCTTCGCCGCGGGCATCAGCCTGTACGGCATCGCGGACCTCGAGCTGATCCACGAGGACACCCACAAGTTCGAGTCGCGGTACGTGGAGGGCCTGGTGGCCCCCTGGGGCGAGGACCGGTCCGTCTGGCGCGAGCGCTCGCCGATCCACGCGCTCGCCCGGATGACGGCCCCGCTGCTGCTGCTCCAGGGCCTCGACGACCGCGTCGTCCCGCCGTCGCAGCTCGACGCCATCGAGGCCGCGTTCCGGGCCAGCGGCCACCCGTACGTCGCGCGGCGCTTCGCGGGCGAGGGCCACGGGTTCCGCCGCGCCGAGACCCGGCGCGAGCAGTACCGGGCCGAGCTCGGGTTCCTCGGGCGCGTGTTCGGCTTCACGCCCGCGGACGGGATCCCCGTGCTCGCGGTGCCCGGGCTGACGTCGCCGGCGGCGTAGAGTAGCGGCGAGCCGCCCGCGGCGCGGCGGCGCGCGAGGAGGGCAGCGTGGGGGAACCGGCGTCGAGGACCAGCGCCGTCCCGGCGGCCGCCCAGGCGCGCCCTGCCCTGCCCGCCGTGGAGAACCCGGTCCTCAACTCGCCCTTCGCGGAGCCGTCCCGTCACTTCAGGGTCGTAGACGGCCAGGTCAGCGGCGAGCTGGTCCCGTCGCGCCGGCCCAGCGAGTTCTTCGTCCCGGTGGCCAAGCCCAGGAAGGCGTCGGGCCAGCTCGCCCTCCAGTTCGGCGGCGGGACGCGGCAGCAGCCGAACGAGATCGTGAACGAGGTGCGCCAGGCCGTGGGCCGGTGGCGCCTGCAGGGCTACCCGCACACGACGGCCGTGACCCGTGAGCTGCTCGCCCACTGGCGATCCGAGGACCGGGAGCGCCGCCTGTTCTTCTGCCAGCTCGAGGCGGCGGAGACCGCGATCTACCTCGTCGAGGCGGCCGAGAGGCTCGGCGACACCAAGAGCCTCAACCACGTCCGGGGCGAGAACGCGCGCCTCAACGCCGGGCTGCCGCGCATGGCGTTCAAGATGGCCACCGGCTCGGGCAAGACCGTGGTGATGGCCATGCTGATCGCGTGGCAGGCGCTCAACAAGCTCGCCAACCCGTACGACCGGCGGTTCTCCCACCGCTTCCTGGTCGTGACCCCGGGCATAACGATCCGCGACCGACTCCGCGTGCTGCTCCCCAACGACCCCGGGACCTTCTACCGCTCGATGGACATCGTGACCCCGGAGCAGCTCGACCGGCTCGGGTCGGCCACCGTCGAGATCACCAACTACCACGCGCTCATCCGGCGGGAGCGGGAGCAGGCGGCGGCCCTCACCAAGCGCGTCCTCGCCGGCCCGGGCGGGGACGCGGACCGGTTCCGCGAGACGCCGGCCGAGATGGCCCGCCGCGTCTGCCGCGTGTTCGGGACCGCGAGGGACATCGTGGTGCTCAACGACGAGGCGCACCACTGCTACACCCCGGCCCCGCCCGAGGAGGCGGCGGCAGGCGGCCTCGACGCCGACGAGCGCGCGGAGGCACGCCAGAACGCCGAGGAGGCCCGCGTCTGGTTCGACGGCCTCCGCGCGATCCGCGACAAGGTGGGCGTCCGGGCGGTGTTCGACGTGTCGGCCACCCCGTTCTTCCTCAACGGCTCGGGCTACCCGGAGGGCACGCTGTTCCCGTGGGTCGTGTCCGACTTCGGGCTGATGGACGCCATCGAGTCCGGGATCGTCAAGGTGCCCCGGGTCCCCGTCTCGGACGACTCGATGGTGGGCGACCTGCCGCGCTACCGCGACCTGTGGGTCCACGTCCGCGACGCGCTGCCCCGGAAGGGCCTGCGGGACACCACCGTCGGCGACGGCGGCCCGGTGCTCCCCAAGGAGCTGGAGGGCGCGCTCGCGAGCCTCTACGCCGACTACGAGCGCAGCTACCGCGAGTGGGCCGGCGCGGGCATGGGCCGCCCGCCCGTGTTCATCGTGGTCTGCTCCAACACGAGCGTCAGCAAGCTCGTCCACGACTGGGTCGCCGGCCACGACCGCACGCTGCCCGACGGGACGACGGTTGCCGTCCCGGGCAGGCTGCCGCTGTTCAGCAACGTGGACGGCGGCCGCTGGCGCCAGCGCCCCGTGAGCATGCTCATCGACTCGGTGCAGCTCGACCGCGGCGACGCCCTGGACCCGGCGTTCAAGCGGGCCGCGGCGCGCGAGATCGACGAGTTCCGGCGCGAGTACGCCGAGCGCTTCCCCGGGCGCAGCGCCGACGAGATCACCGACGAGGACATCCTGCGCGAGGTCCTCAACACCGTCGGCAAGCCCGGGCGCCTGGGCGCGGACATCCGGTGCGTGGTCTCGGTCTCGATGCTCACCGAGGGCTGGGACGCGAACACGGTGACGCACGTCCTGGGCGTCCGCGCCTTCGGCACGCAGCTCCTGTGCGAGCAGGTGGTCGGGCGGGCGCTGCGCCGGGCGAGCTACGACCCCACGCCCGACGGCATGTTCGAGGCCGAGTACGCCGAGGTCCTGGGCGTCCCGTTCACGTTCCTGGCCGCCACCCGCCCGGGCGCGGTCCGCCCGCCCAAGCCGCTGCAGACGGTCCGCGCGCTCCCCGAGCGGAGCCGCCTGCGTATCGAGTTCCCGCACGTCACCGGCTACCGGTACGAGATGCCGGCCGAGCGCCTCAGCGCCGCGTTCGACGAGCGGAGCGTGCTGGAGCTCTCCACCCGCGAGGTGCCCACGCACACGCAGCTCGACCCGATCGTCGGCGAGATGAACCTGCTGGAGCTGCCCCTGGAGCAGCAGCGCCTGAACACGGTGGTCTTCGCGGTCGCCAAGCGCACGCTCGACACCTACTTCCGCGACGAGGGCGGCGGCGAGCGCCCGTGGCTGTTCCCGCAGCTCGCGGCCATCACCCGCCGGTGGCTCGCCGAGTGCGTGGTCCCGTACGTGGGCGACGGCGCCTACCCGCAGCTCCTGCTGCTCGCGGAGTGGAGCCACGCGGCCGCCGAGCGCGTCCACCGGGCCATCGTCATGGGCACCCCCGGCGAGAAGCGCCTGGTCCCCATCCTGCGGCCCTACGACCCGGTGGGCTCCACGGACGACGTGTACTTCGAGACGACGAGGACGTGCTTCGACACCGCCAAGAGCCACGTCAACCGCGTGGCGCAGGACTCGGGCTGGGAGACGGAGCTCGCGGCCAAGCTCGAGGCGATGCCCGAGGTGGTGGCCTACGCCAAGAACCAGGGCCTCAACCTCAAGATCCCGTACACGTTCGAGGGGCGCGCGGCCAACTACGTGCCGGACTTCCTCATCCGCCT
>JAKAHL010000036.1 GCA_021815005.1 Chloroflexota bacterium | reverse complement strand
CTCGGGGCCGATCGCGCGGGCGGCGCGCTCCCAGTCGGCGCCACTCCACAGCACGATGCTGACCAGGGATCGCTCGAGCTGCGCTCGGTAGTCGGATGCAGGGACGGGGGGTGCGCTCATCTCGGTGCTCCGTATCCGTCAGCGGCGGGCCTGGCGGTTGCTGGGCGGATGGAGGGCAGGTTTCCCGGCTTGTCAAGCCAATGCGCGCAAATCGCTCGGATTCGGTCGGTGGGCGCCGGTGGCCGGCACGGCCGAGCTGGGCGATGCGATCCACCCGGCCGGTCGCCGAGAACTCCAACTCTCACCGGGGCGTCGGCAAACTCTCAACTCTCAACGCCCCCTCCGGGGGGCGTTGATGAGTAGTGAGACTTTGCGCAACGCCCTTCAAGCTGCCGGAGAGTCCCACGTCCTCCCTCCCCACAAGGGGTCGGGAGGACGTGAATCCGGGTCCCGAACCCCACGCCTCCCTCCCCACCAGGGGTCGGGAGGCGTGAATCGCCGAAGCTTGACTTCTGGGCGGCCCGGCCGACCATCCCGCATCCGGCGCACGGCCGGCCCACACGGGAGCCGCGGGATGGTCACCTCGCACGCCACGCACGATCACTTCCATCGGGGATGCCCGGCCTGCCGCTGGGAGCGCAAGACGCCCGACGAGCAGGCCGCCATCCGCGCCGAGCGCCGCGCCCAGGGGATCGCCCACTGGGAGCGCAAGACACCCGACGAGCAGGCCGCCATCCGCCGGCGCAGCGCCGACGCCTGGCGGCGCCGGTTCCCCGAGCGGGCGGCCCGCCGGGACGCCATCCTGGCCGGCCGGGTCCCCGAGCCCTGTGCCGGCTGCGGCACCAGCGCCGACGTGCGCCCCTTCGTGACCGACTACGAGGCGGGGACCGTGCGCTGGCTGTGCACGCCGTGCGCGAAGGCGGGCCGCGAATCCGCCAGGGCGGCGTACGTTGGACGGGCCGCGCTGCGAGGTCTGCGGGGGTCCGAGGCCCGGTGGTCGGCGCACCTGCTCGCGTGCCTGTTCGGGCCGGCTCGGCGGGCTGCTCGGGCACGGCGGCCGGGTGACCCGCACCTGCGCCTGGTGCGGGCGTGCCTTCGAGACCGACGCCGCCGAACTGCGCCGGGCGGGCGGTCGCTGCGGGCGCTTCTGCTCGCGGGCCTGCGCCGCCGCCGCCCGCCGGACCGGCCACGCGGACCGCCCGGCCGCCTGAGCGGCGCCGCCTCCCCCGGGCGGGTGCCCGTTCCAACGCGAGCGCCCTCGGTAGCTTTGCTACGACCCCGGTTTCGCCGCTCTTCGCCCCAACACGGGTGTCCTTGTCCAGGTCCCTGTTCCGACGAAGCTACGGCGCGTCGTACGGGCGGAGGGCGCGTCGCGCGACGATCGAGTGACCGGCACGCTGTTGATCGTGCTCCCCAGCGGCCGCCGATCGCACCACGAGGCGCCAGGCCGCGGTCCATGCGCTGGTCGCCTGGTCCGGGATCGCCTCGTCCATCGCCGTGCCCGACCAGGGCCCGCTCGAGCCGAGCGTCATGGTGAGCCGGGCCACCCCCAACGCGTCGGCCGTCACGACGATCGAGCGGAAGAGCTGCCAGTGGGCGCCGGTCCAGCGCAAGATGCGGAAGGTAAAGGCCGTGGTGGGCATCCCGGCCTGGTCGGGGCGAGCGATGGCCGCGAAGGTCACCGTCGCTCCGCGCCGCACCGTCATCACCTGGCCGGCACCCCCCGCCGCCAGCACGACTTGGCGGACCACGACGCGGATCGCGTCGCTGGTTTCCGCGGGCAGGCCGCGATCTTCCGCGACCACCGCCCGATACCACGCGGTGCTGGTCGGACGGATGGTGACTGTGGCGGCGCCCTGTGCGTCGGTGGTGGCCACGGCAACGCGGGTCCAGGTGATGCCGTCCCGGGTCGCCAGGATCTCGACCCGGCGATTGCCGCCGGTGTTGACCGAGACGCGGAGGGTGGCCCCGGTGCCCCAGGTGATGACCGGCGGCGCAGCCAGGACGATCCCCGACGAGAGGGGCGGGAGCACGACGCCCAGGCCGGCGGCGGTGGTACTGTCCGGGAACTGCGCGCGGTAGTAGGCGGTGGCGTCCGGCGTGAACGTGTACGTCGCCGTGCCTGTCGCATCGGTGGTGAGCTGCGCGAGCGCCGTCCAGATCCGTGCGTCGAATGAGCGTTCGAGGGTGAACTCGCTGTTCGGCGGGCCGGCTTCGGTGAGGGTGGCCGGCGCACCCGCGGTCACCGTGAAGATCGTCGGGGTGTTGGTCGCCGTCGCCACGATGATCTCGAGGATCCAGGGCTCGGCCTGGGCGAGGCTCGGGAGGTAGAGGCGATAGTAGGTCGTGGCCGTCGGCGTGAGCGTGGTGGGCGCCTCCCCCGCGGCGTCGAAGGTCACGGCCGCCAGGGGCGTCCAGGTGATCCGATCCGCCGATTCCTGCCATTCCGCCGAGAGACCCGGCGGGCCGCCCACCACGATGAGGCGAAACTGCTGCCCGGGTGCGATGGTGTACACGAGTAGGCCGGGCGCGGTCGTCGGTGCGGGCGTGGCGTCGGCAGCCGCGCCACCGGCAGCCGGCCCCCCATACGACACGCTGAACCCGGTGGCGGTCAGCGCCGAGGGCGCCGAGACCGTGGCGCCGCCCTGCACCATCGCCACCCGGGTGAGGGTGGTCTCCGGTCCAGCGGCCTGCAGGTCGCGGAAGAGCACCGGGGGGCGGTACGCGCCGAGCGGGTATTCCTCGCCCGTGGTGCCGTCGGTGGGGGCCTCGACGACCCACTCGGCCGACCTCGCGGGGCCCCGGTAGGTCGGCTCGAAGGTGAAGCTCCCGCCGGTCGAGGTGTCGCTCACGCGGATCGCCCACTGCGCCCCGGCCAGCTGGCGGATCGTCACCCTGATGCTGTCGCCGGGCGAGACCGCCAGGCTCAGGATGGGGACGCTGGAGGCCGGCAGGATCTCCCACCAGGCCTGCGTATAGACCCGCTGGGTGGCCGGGTTGTAGAGCTCGTCGGCCCCGGCCTGGATCAGCGACACATCCGGGGCCACGCCGTCGATGCCCACCCACTCGGATGCCACCGACACGGTGGGCGTCGCCGCGAGGTGCGGCACGCGGAACGTCCCGGCTGCGCTCGTGTAGGGCCCGGGTCCGGCGATGTAGCCGGACCAGTTCTGCGAGGTGCCCGCGGCGCTGGTTGCGGTCTGGTCGGTCCCATGGGTGAGGTGCGCGACGCTCTGGAGCGATGGTCCGACCGATGACGGACCGCCCGCGTCGGGGGCGGACAGATGGCCGGTCCGCAGCAGGGCTCCCACATCGAGGCGACTCGACGCGCCGACCAGGGGACGGATCGTGCGGGAGACCGAGACCAGCGGTCCGGCGCCGATCTGGCTCGTCGCGCCGCTCACCGCCAGGCCGAGGATCACCCCGGCGACACCCAGTCCGCGGATCCAGCGTGCCCCCACGGTCCATGCTCCCCTGCGATCGCTCCTGGGTGGGTGACCGATGATCTCCGAGGAGGCGATCGCCCAGCCTCGGCGTGGGTCCGCACCTGTCAAGGGTTGGGTCCATGTGACCCGATGTGATCCACGTCGCCTGTACCGGTGTAGCAGCGGGTCGGCCGCGTGCCCACGCTCTGGCGCGAGAAAGTGGTGCGTGCTGGCGCCGGCACCGCGGTTCCTCGAACGCGGCTGTGCCGGTCCTGTCGCGCGCGGGGGTGGCCACGAACCCTTGACATCGCGGCGCCTTCGCCCAGCCTCCGCAGGTCCCGCCAGCGGAAGCACCCTCCGCATGGGGCGGGGCCCGGGGAGCGAGGGATTCCCGACGCGCGGCGTCGGTCGGGACCACCCCGTTGAACTCCGGGAACGAGGCTGGGAAGGGCGCAACAAGGAGGCCGCACATGCCAATTCCGTGGGCGGGGGACCCCAAACCCTGGCTAGGTCGAGAATTGGCCATGCTCCGGGGGCACGAGTTCGAGCTCGAGCGCATGATGCGCTACCTCCAAGGGGTCACCAGCTCGCCCGCCAGGATGGCTGCCATCCAGAAGGAGATGATCCGCGCTCTTGTTGGGGCGTCGACGGTCAAGGGCGAAGTGGCTGCCCGTGCGCTCTTTCTGCCGGCCCTGGAGATCATCGGGCTCACAGTGCCGGCTCTTCGATCGGCCGCCGGGGGGTCAGCAGAGGGCGGGATCGACCTGAGCTATCAGGCGATCCAACACCTGCTCCCGTACGCCTATGACGACCTGCTCGCTCTCGGGGGTCCTCCTGGCGTGATCCGCTGGGACTATCCCGCGTTCCGCGATCCCCGCTGGGCGCGGCTCCGCGACGAGGAGATCACCATCGACGGACTCGTCACCCTGCTGCAGAAGGGCTCGGTGGCGGGCCAGAGCGTCCGGGTGCCGTAGCGCTGGGCTGGCGACGCCGTGTGGCTCGCCGGAACATCGAGGGCTGCCGCGTTTCGCGCGCCGTTTCTTGACTTCGCGTCGCCTTCGCCCAGCCTCCGCTGGTCCCGCCAGGGCAGCACCCCCCGCATGGGGCGGGGCCCGGGGAGCGAGGGAGCAGCGCGATGCAGCCCACGACCAGCGCGCGGCCGATTCCGGCCGGCATCCCGAACCGTCCCCTGGTCAGCCTGACCCTCTTCGCGGCGGCCGCGGCGGGCGTGGTCGCCTGGCCGCGGTTCGCGCGCGGGGCGGAGCTCGTCACGCTGCTGGGCCGGGCATCCGATCTCCTGTGGGTCCCCTTCGCGCTGGCGGCGCTCGCCGAGCTGGTGCTGCTGGCGGGCCCGCGCGTGGCGATCCTCGCCGAAGGCCCCGCGCGGCGGGCCGCCACGGCCCACCTGGTCGGCGGCCTGCGCGCCCTCGCGCGTGCCGCGGTCTGGGGGCTCCTGGCGGTGGCCTGCTTCGGCCCGGACCCGGCCGCCTGGCCGAACGTCATCGGCGGCTCGCTCCTCGATCTCGCGTTGAGCGCCCTCGCGGTGCTCACGGTGGTGCTGGCCATCCCGGCGGCGACGCGCGAGCTCGACCGGCTCGACCCGGCGAAGGCGCAGGCGGTGGCGATGGCCGGGCGGGGGCCGCGCGCCGACCGGCCCATGGGCGGGCTGCCCGCGCCGAGCGGCGGCGCCCCAGGCATCCGGCTCGACCGCCCGCTCGCGCCGGCCACGAGCGCGGGCGCTCTCTTCGCGCGTCAGCTCCGCTCCGCCGCACGCTGGGTGCTGGGATGGATCCTCCCGTGGGGGCGGGCGGTGCTGGTGGGCGTGGGGCGCTGGACCCTCTACGGCGTGGCCGCCCTCGATCCGCGCCTGGGCTCCGATCCGCGCGCGACCTTGGAGCGCGGGACGGCACAGGTGGCGAGCAAGCGCGCCGCGCAGGCGGCCCACGGTCCGGGCGCTGGGTCGGCGGCCACGGCGGGGGGCGGCGCTGGCCCCTGGCACCCCCTCGCCGCCCTGCACGCCCTGCTGGCGGGCGACCCCGAGCGGCCGGTGCTGTATGGCCCGGCCTCGATCTGGACCGAGGAACTCCCGGCGGCGGCGGTCGCGGCGGCCCCGGGCACACCGGCGCGACCTGGCAGGGGCACCCTCCTCACCCGCTCGCAGCTCCTGCGAGCGCACCTCCTGCGCAACGATCCCGCGGCCGCCGAGCTCTGCGAGATCGGCAACGCCCTGCTCGTGGCCGCGCACACCGACGCCCTCCAGCACGGCAACAGTCGCGCCGCGCGCGACGCCGCCGGGATGCCCCCGGAGCTGCTCGACGAGGGTCCCTTCGACGCCCTGGCGATGGCGGCGCTGCCCCCGGCGCTGGAGGTCGGCAAGCGCCTGCTCATCCTGCGGGCCTGGGCGCGGCCGGACTACTTCGCGTACATCCTCGGCACCGCGCCGGTGGTCGCCAATGACATCTTGGCCCGCCTCACCAGCGCCAATCTTGCCGCCAACGTGGCCGCCCACAGTCGGTTCACCCGGTCCCAGGTGCTGGCCTGGCTCCACACCGAGCATGACCCGGGCGACATCCGCGCCGAAGCCGTGGCCGACGACCCGGCGCGAGGCGGCGTGGTGGGCGTCTTCGTGGTCTTCGACCGTGGCGACGCCCGTCGGGCACCCGGGGCCGAGGCGGGACCCGCGGACGCGGACGCTGCCGACGACGAGGTGGCCGGCAGCCCCTTCGCCGACGCGCCCTGGTGAGGAGGCGAACCATGCCGGCCAGCGGTACTCCGGGGCTGCCCGCCCCGACCCTGCGCCCCCTGGGACCCCCGCTGCGCCTGGAGCGCAGCCCGGAGTACGGGGTGCGCGGGGCCTGGCGGCGACGGTATCGGGCGGGCAGCCTGCGCGGCACCCCGCTCGACGGCGCGCCCACCGCGCGCCTCGATGCCTGGGTCCGGGATGCCTGGGAGCGCTGGGGGCGGGCGCAGCACCAGGAGGTGCGCGTCACGGTGCTCCCGGACGGCGACTACCAGGTGGACATCCTGGACCGCGAGGCCCCCGTTCCCGACCGGGCCGGGTTCGCTGCCGCCTACGGCCCGCAGCGCGACACCCTGCGCGGCTCGCTGCGCCTGCTGCTCGGGGTCACCCACGGCGGCGCACCCCTGCTCTCGGACGCGGACGCCTGGCCCCACGCCATCATCGGCGGCTCGAGCGGCGGCGGAAAGAGCGTCTTCGTGGCCTCGCTCCTGGCCCAGGTGGCCGACCGGCCGCCGGCCCTGGTGCGCCTCGCCCTGGGGGACCTGGCGGGGGCGGATCTCGGGCCCTTCGCGCGCCTGCCCCACGCCATCGGCCCGCTGGCCGACGACCTGCCCACCACGCTCGCGCTCTTCCGGCGGGTCGAGGCCGAACTGGCGCTGCGCCAGGCGCTGCTCACCGCGCCGGTGCACGTGCGCCGCTCGCACGGGCCGGTCCAGGAGATCGAGGACGGGGTGCCCAACCTCGACACCTGGAACGCCCTGGTGACGCGCCTGGGTCGCGCGGACCTGGCGCTGCCCCGGGTGCTCGTGGTGGTGGACGAGTGGAAACAGGCCATGGACGGCTCCGATGCGGCCACCGAGCTGGCGGCCCTGGCGGCCCGCGTGATGCGGGTGGGACGCAAGTGGGGCGGCCGGGTCTGGCTCATCGCCCAGGAACCCAAGAAGGGGCAAGGGAGGGATGTGACCTTCCCCTCCGACATCCTGGCCAACGCCGACACCCGGATCGTGCTGGCCAAGGGGGGCACCGATCTCCTGTGGCGGCTCATGCTCGGTGACGCGGCGTCCTTCAGCGCCGATCGCGCGCGCCTGGTGGGCAGCGCGGGCGACATCGTGCAGGGCCGCGGAGTGGTGCGCGTCGCGGGCGAGACGAGCGTCTTCCAGGGCCTGCTGTTGGACCGCACCCATGACGCCGACGACCTCTCGAGCGAGCTGACCCGCCACCTGCGCGCGGCCGCCCGCGCGGCGGCCCTGGGGCCCGAGGCGCGGCTGCTGGGCGAGCGTCCCTACGCCCCCTCGGGACGGGTGCGCCGGGTGGTGCTCGACCCGGGCGCGCCCGGCGACGCGGCGGTGCAGGTGGAACACGCGGCGGGGGTGGCCGCCGGGGCGGACGCCCTGGCGAGCGGCCCGGCCGGCGAGCCGAACCGCTCGCCCTGGGCCGACCTCTTCGACGGCCCGGTGGTCGAGTATCGCCGCGACGCCGCCGGCCACCTGCAGCGCCTCGGGTCCCCGCTGCCGAGCGCACCGGAGGCCGACCCCGACGAGACCCACCCCCGCCGGCCCACCCAGTACGAGACGCGCCGCTTGGAGCCCCTGACCGCGCTGCGCTTCATCGCCCGCGCCGAGGCACGGTCGCGGGCCGGGGGCGAGGGGCCGGTCGAGGTCTCCAGGGTGAAGCTGGCGGAGATGATCCGCTCCGAGGGCCTGACCGCGCCGGGCAACATCCAGCTCGACGCGGCCCTGCGCGCCCTCTCCGGGGCGGGTGTCCTGGTCCCCGACGGTCGCTACCGCCGCCTCGCCTTCGACGCCTGGTCCGAGGCGCGCGACGCCCTGCTGCGGGCGGACCGCGCCGGAGGGGGCCCGGATGCCGAGGACGCTGCGGATCTGGAGGACGACGCTGCGCGAGCGGAGGCCGACGAGCGCGACGCCGACGATGCGCTCGAGTGGGTCGCCGAGCGCGACCGATGAACGCATAGGCGCACCCTTGCCGACCGGGGTCGGTCCCGGCGCCGGCCGCGTCGGTCCCGCAGCCGTCTCGCGCGCGCACGCGCGCGAATGGCCCCACGCCGGGGGCTCCGCGGGACGGATCCCGGACTGCTCCGGAGCAGCACGAGCGGTGCGCTGTGCGGTGCAGCTCGATCGGTGGCCAGCAGGGGCGCGTCGCGGGCGACCCGCGGGCAGATCACCCGACCCAGAACCTCTTGCGCGCGCCGGATAGGGCGCCGACGCTGAGGGGGTGATGCACCACCGGCTCCCCGATCACTACGCGACGCTCGGCGTGCCGCCGGCGGCCAGCACCGCCGAGATCGACCGTGCCTACCGGGCCCGCATCCGGCGCGTGCATCCCGATCTCGGCACCGACCCCACCGACCGGGCCCGGCGCACCGCCCTGGCCGCCCGCCTCAACGCCGCGGCGGGCGTGCTGCGCGATCCGGCCCGCCGCGCTGCCTACGACCTCGCGCGAGAGCGTGTCGCCCGGCGGGCCGCCGGCGAGGCGGCCAGCTGCCGCTCGCGCGCGCCGTCAAGCGTGCCGCCCGCCGCTCCATCGCCCCGACGCCCCTCGGCCGCTGCGCCGCCAGCGGCGGGGGGTGCGTCCCGACCCGGCCGGGCTCCCGCGATGCCGGATCCTCGCCGGCGCTCGGTGCGCCAGCCACTGGCCTGGCTGTGCTGCGATCGGGTGGGGCAATGGGTGGTCCTGCTCGTCGTGGCGACGTGCGTGGCGGGCCTGTCCCCGGCGTTCGGGGTTGCCGCCCCGGACGGTCCGGCCTTCGTGGCCCGCGTGACCGGCGGCTGGCTGGTGCTCGGGGCCCTCCTCACTCGCAACCTCGACAACCCCCTGGGCGACCTGGTGCGCGCGACGGCGCGCTGTGCCCGATGGCTGCTCCTGCGTGTCATCGCCGCCTGACCGATCCGGGTCCGACGGGGCCACGCCGTCCGTGGCGCGTGCTGGCACCACGGTCCGGTGTCTGGCTCTTGACGGCCCAGGCGTTCCGCCGACAGTCCGCTCCGCGATCGGCGAGGCCCGGTCGGGTCGGCGGAGCGAAGGAGCGCGGGAGCGATGCTGTCGGTGGCGCGCAGCGGCCGCCTGTTCGGTGGTCGCGTGACCTGGACCTGTGATGACCCGGCCTGCCCAAGCGTCGAGCGCCACGAGGCGCGCGAGGCCGGCGTGGACCTGCCCGCCGGGTGGCTGCGCACGCACGATGGCCGCCACGCCTGTTCGCTGCGCTGCTGGATGCAGCTCGAGGCGGCGGGGGCAACCCCGACTCGGACCTGGGATCCGCCGCGGGCGGCCTGACCGGCGGCCGTCGCGGCCGGGCTTGGGTGGCTGGCATCACTGGGTGAAGGCGCGCCGATGCACGCACAGCGCTCGCAGGTTCCCCTGGAGGATGCGCCGGCGCCGCGCGGTGCGCGCGCGGGAGCAGCACGCCCGCGCCGCTCGACGCGAGAAGCGCCAGGCGTTCCGTGCCGCGCTCGCGGCGCTGCTTCCCGGGGCCGGGCAGGCGGTCCGCCTGGACGGCGTGCCGCCGCGTCTCCGGGGCACCGTGCGTGGGCGGGCCAGGGCCGCCCGGGTGGCGCTTGGCCGGCAGTTCGTCGTGCGTGCGCGAGGCCTCACGATCGGGGTCCTGTGCGCAGAGGACGAATGCTTGGTGGGTGTCCGTGGCTCCCGGAGCCCTTGACGTGCCGCCGGAGCGGCCCAGGCTTGCGGATGCGAGGGCGGCAGCGGCCGTCGATCAGCACCCCTTGGGCATCGGGGCTGGAGGTGGGGGCGATGTCGATCCGGGTCACCGTGGAGCTGCGGCCCTTCGGCACGGGCGAGCCCGAGCGGATCGCCGTGCTCGAGATCGGCAACCGCGACCCGAGCGGCCAGATCTGCGACTATGACTATCGCTTCGGCGCGCCCGCCCCTGGCGCGCACCTCGTCTTCGCGCCGTGGTATCGCCTGCGTGGCCATGATCGGCACGAGGGTATCTGGGCGCTCATCGGCCAGATCCTCGCGCGGCGCGCCGCCGGTGACGAGGAGCCGTCCGACCACACCAGCGACTGAGGGTTGGTCCAGGCGTGTTGCGACGGTCGTTCAGCGAGTCGCCCAGGCGCGCCCGTCCGCAAGATCCGAGCGCTCGCCCTTTCTCGCCCTGCCTCTCTTGACGCCGCGTGCACGGCACTCCCGGATTGGCTCCGGGTCTGCGACGAGGCGCGGGGAGAGGTTGACTCGAGCCAGCGCCCGGCCGGAGCTCGCGGGCTGCCTCGATGGCGGCCCGAGCGTGGCGCGCTCGGGCTCGGGGCCGAGCTCGAACAGCCAGGCATCGGCAAGACGATGCTCGGGAGGTACCGCCGGCGAAGCGAAATCGGTCAGACGGCCACCACCTGGTTGCGCCCGCCGCGCTTGGCCATGAAGAGCCCCTCGTCCGCGGCGCGGATGAGGGCTTCCGCGGTGGGCTCGGCGGGGGTCAGCGCGGCGCACCCGGCGGACACCGTGGCATGCAGGGTGACGCCGTCGGGTCCCGGAATCGCCCGTTCCTCAAAGGTCTCCCGGATCGCGTCCGCCACGGCGCGCGCGCCGTCCCGGTCGCACTGCTCGAGCACCACCACGAACTCCTCGCCGCCGTAGCGGGCCACGAGGTCCGATGAGCGCACCCGCTCGCGCAGCACGCCGGCGAAGAGGCGCAGCGCCGCGTCCCCGGTCTGGTGCCCGTGCGCGCGGTTGAAGTCGCCGAAGTGATCGAGATCGAGCATCACCGCGGCCAGCGCAGTGCGCCCGCGGTCCCGCCGCCAGCGGGCGACCAGCAACTCCAACGCCGCATCGAAGTGCCGACGGTTGAAGAGGCCGGTCAGCGGGTCGTGGATGGCGAGCTCGGACACCTCCGCGAGGAGGTGCGCGTTGGCCACCGCCAGCGCGGCCTGAGAGCCAAGGAGGGTTGCCACCTCCCGCTC
>JAKAHL010000035.1 GCA_021815005.1 Chloroflexota bacterium | reverse complement strand
CCGCCGACGCCCTTCTCGAACGGGCGCGGCGGGACGGTCGTGGGCCGAGGGTCACCGGCGTTGACGAAGTGGACGGCGGCAGACTCCTCGCCCGCGACGTAGGAGACCGGAGGGGTGACGATCGCGATGGGCACCCGGGGCAGCGTCCGGGCGCGGTCCGCCTCGCGCTCGCCGAGGGCGCGCTCCAGCGCGGCGATCGCCTGCGTGTGCTCGGAGCCCACGTAGAGCACGGCGCGCCGAGCGCCGACGGCCTCGGCGGCGAGCTCCAGACCGTCGAGCACCAGGTGCGGCCGGGTGGCCATGAGCACGCGGTCCTTGTGGCTCAGCGGCTCGCCCTCGGCCCCGTTCGCGAGGACCACGGCATCGCCCCTCGAGCGGCCGGCAACCGACTCCCACTTGCGGCCCACGGGAAAGCCGGCGCCACCGCGCCCGAGCAGGCCCGCGCCCAGCAGCGCCGGGATCAGGTGCTCGCGCTCGGCCCGGCCCGGCAGGTCGCCCAGGCGGGCGCGGTGGCTGGGGAGCGACTCGGCCCCAGCGGCGAGGTCCGGGCCGGCCAGCAGGCGCGCCGTCACCGGCCGCGTCCGCGGCGCGTGGCCTCGTCCCAGGAGGACGCGCCCACGGTGTCCTCCAGCCGGGAGCGGTTCTCGTCCCAGAACGACAGGCGCAGCAGGAGGCTCGCGGCCACGGCCCCGATGGCGACGGCGTCCACGGCCATCATCCACAGCGAGCCGGCATCGCTGCCGGAGAAGAAGCCGTGGGCCAGCGCGAGCGGCCACATCGCGTAGGCCGCCCAGTGGACGGCCCGCCACAGGGGCTGCGGCATGCGGCTCCGCAGCAGGCTGGTCAGGATCAGCGCCACGAACAGGTACATGGCGACCACGCCCATCGCCACGGGCAGCGGGCGGTACGAGGAGATGAGCGGAACGAGCGCGGCGGACCAGCCCAGCTTCGCCCACGGGTCGAGCACGGCGGCCACGATGTGGACGCCGATGAACACGACCGCGAGCAGCGAGATGCGCCGGTGCAGCTCGAGGTTGAAGAAGCGCGGCCACGTGTCGCTCGAGAAGCGGGCGACGGTCAGCATGCCGAAGCAGACGGCCACCGTGGCCATCAGCAGGGCGACGACGCCCGAGCCGCGGGCGACGAACCAGAGCATCTGGTCGAACATGGGCGGGAGTGGCTCCTGGGCGGTTGGGCTCGGCTCGGGGCGGGACGGGAGGAACGGGCGCGCGCCTCGGCGCGAGCGCGATCGTACCGGCTCGCGCGCTGGGCGGCGCCGGAACGTTGGGGCGCGGCGGGGTCGGCGCCGCGCTCAGGCCGTCAGGAGCCGCCGCTCACCGCGTGCGAGTGGCCGCCGGTGGTGGCGGGCGCGGTGACGGCCTGCTGACTGCCGAAGAACGGGTTGACGAGGATGCCGCCGCCCTGGCCGCTCTGGTCGGAGACGCCGCCCGAGGCCGCCTGCCCCTGCGCGGCCGCGGGCGCCGACTGGCCCTGGCCTCCGGCGCCGGCGCTCGCCGGCCGCTCGGCCGCGCTGACCGTGCTGGTCGCGCCGGTGTAGGTGAGGGCGGCCGCATAGCCGAACACGCCGGTGGCGGCGATGCCGAGCGCGGCGGCGCCGAGCGTCATGGACTGGAGCCGACGGTCCGCGCGGGAGCGGGCGTGGATGCGGGCGGGAATGCTTGCGTTCACGGGCTGAAGTCTCGGCCCGGTTCCTTTGGGTTCGCTGACAGCGCGGATGAGGAACCTCACAGGAACATGGCGGCGGGCGAGCTCGCGGACCGCGTTGACACTGGCGAAGCAGGGGCGGTAGGATTCCAGTTGTAGGACAACCTGTCGTCTGCTGTCCCGGCCGAACGACTGCCCGGGCCGTTTCCCGGTCGTCTGGCCTCGCTCGCGTCAGGCAGGCCCCGCACCGTCACCAAGCCGACGTCGAAAGGACCCCGCGATGGCCGACACCGACGACATCCAGCAGGCCAAGTACTACCACCACGATGTCCCCCAGCGGAACCGGGCGTTCTACCTCAAGGGCGCGGGAGCCCTCGACTGGGGCATGCAGAACCGCTTCGCCCGGGTCTTCCGCCCCGACACCGGCCGCACGGTCATGCTGGCCATCGACCACGGCTACTTCCTCGGCCCCACGACCGGCCTCGAGCGCGTGGACGTGGATATCGTCCCGCTGCTCGGCCACGTGGACGCGCTGTTCTGCACCCGCGGCATCCTGCGCTCGGTGATCCCGTCCGCCCCGGCCGTCCCGGTGGTCCTGCGCGCCAGCGGCGGCCCCTCGATCCTGCGCGAGCTCTCCGACGAGGAGATCGCGGTGGACGTGGAGGACGCGCTGCGGCTCAACACGTGCGGCGTGGGCGTCCAGGTGTTCGTCGGCGGGCCCAACGAGACCAAGTCGGTCCACAACATGACGCGCCTGGTGGACGCGGGCCTGCGCTACGGGCTGCCCGTCCTGGGCGTGACCGCCGTGGGCAAGGACATGGTCCGCGACGCCCGCTACTTCCGGCTCGCCACCCGCATCGCGGCCGAGCTGGGCGCCCAGATGGTCAAGACCTACTACGTCGAGGACGGGTTCGAGACCGTGACCGCCTCGTGCCCGGTCCCGATCGTGATGGCGGGCGGCAAGAAGCTCCCCGAGCTCGACGCGCTCACGATGGCGTATCGCGCCATCCAGCAGGGCGCCGCCGGCGTTGACATGGGCCGCAACATCTTCCAGAGCGAGGCCCCGCTGGCCATGCTCAGGGCGGTGAACGCGGTCGTCCACGAGGACCTGCCCCCGAGGCAGGCGCTCGAGCTGTTCGAGACGCTGCGCCACGGCGCGGCGGGCTCGACGGGCGCCTGACGCCGGTGGGCGCTGAGGCCCTGGCGGCGCGCCTCGCGGCGGGCGCGCCCCAGCTCTCGGTCGGCATCCTCACCGCGGACCTCGCGCACCTGGGCGACGAGCTCGCCCGGCTCGAGGCGGCGGGCGTGGGCGTGGTCCACACCGATGTGATGGACGGCGTGTTCTGCCCGATGCTGACCGTGGGCGAGCCGTTCGTCCGGGCGCAGCGGACGCCGCTGCTCAAGGATGTCCACCTGATGATCGAGGAGCCGCTCGAGAAGGTGGCCATGTTCGCCAAGGCGGGCGCCGACATGCTCACGTTCCAGGTGGAGTCCGCGCGCAACCCGCATCGCGTGCTCCAGACAATCGGCGGCCTGGCCAACGAGAACGACCCGTCGCGCGGGATCCTGCGCGGCCTCGCCATCAGCCCCGGCACCCCGCTCGAGGTGCTGCCGCCGCTCCTCGACGAGCTGGACTACGTGATGCTCCTCGCGATCAACCCGGGCTGGGGCGGCCAGAAGTTCAGCGCCGCCACCGGGTCCCGCGTGGCGCGCGTCCGCGACCTCGTCCGGGCGTCGGGCCGGCCCATCCCGGTGGGCATCGACGGCGGCGTCACGAAGGCGAACATCCGCGGGGTGGGCGCGCTGGGCGCTGATCTCGTGGTCACCGGCAGCGCCGTCTTCGACGGCACCGCCGATGTCGGCGCGAACGCCCGGCACCTGCTCGGGGAGCTGCGCGCCGGTGCCGCCGGCGGCTGACGGGCCGGTCCGGGCCACGCTGCGCCGGGCCACGCTGCGCCGGCCGGTCTGCGCAGGGCGGTCTGCGCAGGGCGGCCCTACGCGGTGCGGATGATCACGAACTCGAAGGCGCCCTCCACGAAGTAGGTGCGGCTGTACATCAGCGGCACCGACGCCGGGGAGTAGTGCACCTGGTCGAGCAACAGGTACAGCCCGTTGTCCGGGCGCCCGGGCCCCCATCCGATCTCGCGGTCCAGCACCGCGTGCAGCCGCGCGAAGGCCCGCTTCGGCCGCAGCCCGGCCTGCTCGAGGACCTCGAACACGGAGCCCGAGCCGATGCGCTGGACCGTCCCCGGCGGCAGGACGTCGAGCCGGATGGCGTCGTACGAGAAGGCGACGACCTCGCCGTCGGAGAGCACCGCCCGCTCGAGGCACACCACGGGCTGGCCGGCGGGAATGTCGAGGCGCGCGCCCTCGGCCTCCGTCGCCGGACGCGTCTCCTGCGTCCGCCACTCCATGCCCGGCTCGTGGCCCAGCTCGCGGATCGTGGCCGTCATGGAGCCCAGCTCCTGGAGGCCGGCCCGGATGGCGACGCCGAAGTCGGCCACGAAGGTCCCGGCGCCGTGGCGGATGTCCACCATCCCCTGGCCCTCGAGCGACTTGAGGGCGGTCCGGACGGTGACCCGCGAGACCTGGTAGCTGGCGGCCAGCTCGTTCTCGCTGGGCAGGCGCCCGCCACGCTCCCACTCGCCCTTGAGCAGCCGCGAGCGGAGATCGCCGGCAAGCCATTGGGCCCTGGTCAGCGGCTGCGCCAGCCCCGTCGGGGCGGTCATGTCGCGGCCCATCGGACTCCCCCATCAGGGACGGCGCCCAACCGGCGTCCGCCCACACCCGCGTCGGCGGAGGCGCCGGCGCACTGGCTGGGAAGTGTACGGTGGGTCGCCGGGCCGCGGGGCGGCGTCACGGGATGTGGCTAGTGTCGAAGTACGAGCGGACCGAGGTGAACTTGCCGTCCCGCACCTCGACCATGTTGACGCCGCTGGCGGGGTATCGCCGACCCTCGCGGTCGGTGAGCTCCGCGACCCACTCGAGCGCCCCGCGGTCGCCGATCACGATCTCGGCCACGATCCTGACCCACAGGCCCGGGTACGCGGCGCAGGACGCCTCGTAGTACGCGCGGATCTCGGCGTGCCCTCGCCGGACGAGGCCGCCCGGCTCGCGGAACTCGGCGGCGGGGTGGTAGTGGGCCATCACGGCGTCCACGTCGCGCGCACCCTCGTCGCGCCAGTAGGCCTCGGCGACCTCGCGCGGTCCGTCGCTCATGTCCTCGCCTCCTCCCAGGGTCAGGTAGCCTCCGGTGGAACGGGCGCTATCGGGTGCGGGCCGCCAGCAGGATGTCGCCCGCCCGGGCCGCGATGCCCGCTGCCGTCGAATCGGCGTGGCGCGTGGTGGCCATCATCCGGCTGGCCCGCAGGACGCCCCGTGCGGCCCCCTCGCGGAGCGCCGGCTCGAGCGTCTCGATGTCCGCGGTCTTGGCCAGGCCCACGACCCGGCGCATCGCCTCGGCGGCGCCGAACCCGATGCCGTCCACCGCCACCTTGGCGATGAACTGCTCCAGCACGTCGTCGGTGAACACGCGCGGGTCGCGACGCGTCGGCCAGCGGGCCCGGAACGTGGCCTCGAAGGCGCGCCAGGTCTCGTCCAGGAGCGACAGGGCCCAGGCGGCGCGCTCGTCCTCGCCCAGCGCGAAGGCGCGCGCGGCGGCGATGACGTAGTTGGCGTAGGTGAGCCCGAGGTCGAAGCCGACCGGCCCGTAGAACGCGAACTCGGAGTCGAAGCACTTGGTGGAGCGCGGCTGGCCGTCGGCCGCCGCCCGGACCATCACGGAGCCGGTGTGGAGGTCGCCGTGGATCAGCGCCTCGGCCTGGGTCATGAACTGGACCTTGAGCCAGCCCATCTCGCTGACGGTCGCGTCGTCCTCGATCAGCTCGCGGGCGTCCGCCTCGTTGGCGGGCAGGCAGCTGTTGCGCTGCGCGGGCCGGGTGGGCTCGGTGAGCACCAGGTCCTCGGTGATCTCGCACAGCTGCGGGTTCACCGCCGCGGCGAGCGCCGCCTTCTCCTCGTGGGGATCCATGCCGAACACCGACGTGCCGAAGGCCACCTCGCCCACGTACACGCCCACGTCCGCTGCCGCGCCCTCGTGGCGCTCGCCACGGTTGAGCGCATGGCGCCAGACGGCGTGGTCCGAGAGGTCCTCCATCGCGATGACGTAGCGCTCGGCGTCGTAGTCGTAGAGCGTCGGGACCAGGCCCGGCGCCAGCCGCCCGTGCACCCGGAGCGCGTTCGCCTCCTTCGCGGCGCGGTCCGGCGTCATGGGCCAGTCCGGACCCACCAGCCGCACATAGGGCAGGGCCTGCTTGAGGACCATGCCCGGCGCGCCGCCGGGGCCCGACAGGATGAACACCAGGTTCAGGTTGCCGTCGCCAACCTCCCTGACGTCGCTGATCGACGCCGGCGGGAGGGCCGCCGCCAGCCTCGGGTTGCGCGCCACGTAGTCGACAACGGTCGTGGGGGCCAGGATCTCGTACGTCTCGGACATCGTGCCTGCCTGCCGTGCGGGGGGGTGGAGTCGTGGTGGCCGCCTACACGGCGGACACGTAGCGGGCCTTCTTGCGCGAGAGCGTGAAGCTGAACACGAGGGCAACCACCAGGACCGATCCCTTGACCACGTCCTGCGCGTAGTACGGGACACCGGCGATCGTCAGGCCGGTGATCAGGATGCCCAGCATGACCGCGCCCAGCGAGGTGCCCCACGCGTTCGGCAGGTTCAGGCCCATGACCGACATGCCGACCAGCGCCACGGCCACCGAGTCCAGGAGCAGCGAGTTGCCGGCGGAGATGTCTCCCTGGCCGATGCGGGACGACAGGATCAGGCCGGCGACCGATGCCAGCAGCCCCGAGATCACGTAGGCCAGCGCCCGGTAGCGGGACACGCTCACGCCGGCGAGGCGGGTGGCCTCCGGGTTGGCGCCGATGGCGTACATGACGCGGCCCCATCGCGTGCGGGTGAGGAAGATCCACGCCGCCAGGGTCACCAGGATGAGGATCAGGACCGGCACGGGGAGCGGCCCCACGAAGCCGTTGTCGATCGCGAGGAAATCGGGCGTGAACCGGCCGACGGCGAAGCTGCCGTCCGGCAGCGGCATGCCCGAGGACACCGACTGGCCGTCCACGAACACCAGCTTGAGGCCCTGGACGACGAACATCATCGACAGCGTGGCGAGCATGTCCGGGATCCGCAGCTTGACGATCAGGAACGCGTTCAGAAGGCCGACCAGGGCGCCCGAGACGAGCACCGCGCCGATCGCCACCCAGCCCACCTGGTCGTAGATCACCATGGTCATGGCGGAGATGGTCACCGCCATGCCGGCCGTGCCGCCGATGGACAGGTCGATGCCGCCCACCACCATGGCGGTCGTGACCCCCAGGCCGCCGATGGCGGTGACGGACGCGTACTTCAGGACCGAGAGCAGCGTGGTCGAGCGGCGGAACGTGTCCTCCGAGGCGAGGAAGAAGACCAGCAGGAAGATCGTGATGGCGATGACGCCGTAGCGGACGGTCAGGTCGCGGATCCGCTCGGACATCGGGGTCGCCGCCTGCTGGGCGGTCGGCGTCGCAGGGGCGTCCATCTCAGGCAATCTCCGACATGCGCTCGATGATCAGGTCGCGAGTGGTCTCGCGGATGTAGGTGTCAGAACGGATCACGCCGTCCCCGAGGACCAGGATCCGGTCGCAGCTCTGGAGGATCTCGTCCACGTCGGCCGAGGTGATCACCACGGCCGCCCCCTCCGCGGCCAGCGCCCGGAGCTTGCGGCTGATCCCCGCGCGGGCGCCGATGTCCACGCCCCGGAACGGCTCGTCGAGCACGAACACCCTCGGCTTGCCGGCCATCCACCGGCCGACGACGACGCGCTGCTGGTTGCCGCCGGAGAGCTCGTCCACGTTGTGGGTTACGCCGGTGGCCACCACGTCCAGCTCGCCGATGACCCAGCGGCCGCGCCTGGATTCGGCGCCGCGCGGGACGAGCCCGCGGGGCGCCAGGGAGGACAGGAACGGCAGCGATGAGGTGCGGGCGATGTCCCAGCCCGGCAGCAGCGCCTCGGCGGCGCGGTCCTCGGGCACCAGGTACACGCCGCGCTTCACCGCGTCCCCGGGCGACCGCGGCGCGTACTGGGCGCCGTCGAGGAGCATCGAGCCCTGCGTGAACGGCGTGGCGCCGAACACGCCCCGGGCGAACTCGCTCTTGCCGGCGCCGAGCAGGCCGATGAGCCCGGTCACCTCGCCCGCCCGCAGGTCGAGGTCCTGCGGCGGGCGGTCCGGGCGGAGGGGCACGCCGCGCAGGGCGAGGCGCACCTCGGTCCCGCGCCGCTCGACGATCGCGTTCTCCTCGTCGAGGACCTGGTCGCCGAGCATCGCGCGCACGACCTCGTTCCAGGAGAACGGGCGCTCCTGCCCCAGCCGGATCTTGCCGTCGCGCAGGACGACGAGGGAGTCGGCCAGCGTGTCGATCTCGGACAGGTGGTGGGACACGTAGAGGATCGCGACGCCCTGCGCCTTGAGCCCGCGGATGACCTCGAACAGGCGCTCCACCTCGGCCATCGAGAGCGCCGACGTGGGCTCGTCGAGGATGAGGGTGTGCGGCTTCTGGTGGAGGGCGCGGGCGAGCAGCAGCATCTGCTGGTCGGCGATGCCCAGCTCGAACACGTCCTTGCGCAGGACGGCGTCGGTCCAGTTCAGGTCGAGGCTGGACGCGACCTCGCGGGCCCGCGGCAGGATGCCCTTGAGCGAGAACCGCACGCCGAACGAGGGCTGGGTCAGGCTGTCGAACACCAGGTTCTCGGCCACCGTGAGGCCGGGGATGACGCCGTCTGCGATCTTCTGGTGGACGGTGTGGATCCCCAGGAGGCGGGCCGTGGCGGGGGAATCGAGGCGGACCGGCCGACCATCCATGGTGATGGTCCCGCCGTGCTCCGGATAGACGCCGGACAGGATCTTGATCAGCGTGGACTTGCCGGCCCCGTTGGCGCCGATGAGCGCCTGGACCGTGCCGGGCCTGACTTCCATCGACACGCCGGACAGCACCCGGTTGGAGCCGAACGCCATGCTGACGTCAGCGAGGGAGACGACTGCTTGGGTTGCCGGGCCGTCCATCGGGGCTCCAGAACTCGGGGAGGGAACGAACCGCCATGGTGTCGCTCCCCGACCGCGGCGCGGCGGCCGGGGAGCGAACGCGGGTGCCTAGTACGCGACCGTGATCCAGCTCGCGGTCATCTGGCTGGCCTCGGCGAGCTCCGGCATGGCGACGCGAAGCTGGTCCATGTTGGTGATGTTGTTCTTGTTGAGGTAGTCCTGGGTGATCAGCTGGGCGGGGAACTGGAAGTCCGTCCCGTTCAGCTGGTTCGCGAGCTTGAGCGCCATGGCGCGCACGACGGCGGCGCCGACGCCGGCGGGGTCGGTGGCGGCTGTGGCCTTCCACGGATTGCCCGGGGTGGTCATCAGCTGGAGGTCGGCATTGCTGATGTCGATGCCGTAGACCCTGATCTTGGCGTCGAGGCCGTTGTTCTTGACGGCGACGAGGGTGCCCTTGGTGAGCTCGTCATACGGCGCGAAGATGCCCGTGACGTCAGGATGGGCCTTGAGGGCCGCGTCCACCAGGACGGCGTTGTCGGTCGCGACGGCGTTGGTGAACTTGCCGACAAAGAACTCGACGTTCCAGTTGTTGTCCTTGACGAACTTCTGGAAGACGACGTTGCGCCGGTCGAGCGGGGCGATGCCCAGCGCGTTGACATAGCCGATGTTGGCGCCCTTGCCGAGGTCCGTGGTCATCTGGGTGAGGACCGCGGTCGCCATGCTGGCGTCGCTCTGGGTGGTGTGGACGACGCGCGGGTCGGTGGTCTCGACGTCATACACGACGACCGGGATGCCCTTGTCCAGCGCGGTCTTGATAAGCGGGTTCATGGTGTCGGCCAGGCCGTGGTCCACGATGATCCCGGCGACGCCGGAGTCGATCGCGGTCTGCATCTGCGTCGCCTGCAGCGCGTTGTCGGCCTGGGCGTCGTAGACCTGCATGTCGAAGCCGAGGGCCGCGGCCTGCTTGGTGGAGCCGAGGCCCCACTGCTGGAAGTAGTCGCCGGCGCCCGACTGGCGGACCATGGCGATCTTGACGGGGCCCTGGTCGAACGGGGCGGGCTTGGCCGCGGTGCTCGGGGCGGCGGCGGACGGGGCACCGCTGGCGGCCGTCGTGGCGGCGGCCGACGAGGCGGCCGAGGCCGCGGCCGACGGGGCGGTCGAGGCGACGGGGGCGGTTGTCGCGGCCGGCGTCTGGGAGCACGCGCTCACCAGCAGCATGGTCCCGAGCAGCCCGGCGATGTACGTGTGGCGGGACATTCACTCCTCCTTGGACAGGTCCAATCGACGGCGGGCTCAGTGCGTCTGCGGTCTCCTCCTCTGCTCCTCCTCGTCGCAGTCGGGTTCAGCGCGGGAACGCGGCGGCCACGCCGCCGTCGACGGGGATGACGGCGCCCGTCGTCCGGGACGACGCCTCCGACAGGAGGAACAGCACCGCGCTGGCGACGTCGTTGGTCGTCACGTGCCGGTGCAGCAGGTTCCGCCTGGCGTAGAAGTCCTCCAGCTCCTCGGGCTTGATGCCGTGCTCCGCGGCGCGCTGCTCGCGGAGGCCGCCCGCCCAGAGGCGGGAGTTGTCGAAGACGGCGTCGGGGTTGACGGCGTTGGTGCGCACCCCGAGCGGCCCGCCCTCGAGGGCGGCGATCCGCATCAGCTGAACCATCCCGGCCTTGGTCACCGAGTAGCCGCCGAAGCCGGCCCCGGGGGCGAAGGCGTTCTTGCTGGCGACGTAGACGATGGCGCCGCCGATGCCCTGCACCCGCATCCGCCGCAGGGCCTCGCGGGTGAGCAGGAAGGCGCTGGTGAGGTTGACCTCGAGGCCGCGGCGCCAGCGGGCGGTCTCCAGCTCCTCGAGCGGCGAGGCAATGCCGATGCCGGCGTTGACCACCACGCCGTCGAGCCCGCCGAACCGGCGGATCGCCGTCCGGACCGTCTCGCTGACGACCGCCTCGTCGGACTGGTCGCCGGCCACCCAGGCGGGCCGGGGCGCTCCCGCCGCGGCGGCCTCATCGGCGAGCAGCTGGAGCGAGTCTCCGTCGAGGTCGGCCGCGACCACGCTTGCGCCCGCCTTCGCGAGTTCGAGCGCGATAGCACGCCCGATGCCCGACGCGGCGCCGGTCACGATGTGCACCGTGCCGGCGAACGGTCGGCCGGGGTCGCCCAGCGTCAGCTTGTAGAGCTCGAGCGGCCAGTAGTCGAAGCGGAACGTCTCCGGCTCGGGCAGCGGCGCCAGTTGGCCGAAGGCGTCCTTCGTGCGCGCCAGCGTGATCCCGGCGTGGTACGCCGTCTCGGCCGCCCGGCCGGCGTCCTCGGCCGAGGCGCCGGCGATCACGCCGCCGACGCCCGGCACCAGCGCCACGCGCGGCAGCGGGTCGCGCATCGGGATGTCGCCCTCGAGCAGCGGACGGTGGGCCTC
>JAKAHL010000317.1 GCA_021815005.1 Chloroflexota bacterium | reverse complement strand
TCTGGCCGTCCTTGCGCTCGTCGGCGGCGTTGACGCGGCACCAGGCGTAGATCTCGTCCATGAGCGCCTTGGGGAAGGCCGGGTGGTCGTACAGCGCGTTCTGGAAGCCGGTCGCCAGGTGGATCTCGGCGGTGCCGTAGGTCGGGAAGTGGTGGAACAGCTCGTCCGGCAGGGTGGACGCGCCGTGCTGGACCGCGCCGGCGAGCCCGTACTCGCGGGCGACCTCGCCCAGCGCGCGGAGCACCTCGAAGTCCAGCTTGACCTCCGCCACGCCGCCGCCCGGGAGGGGGATGCCGCCGTGGCTGGTGCCGGTCTGGACGCTGACCTTGCTCACGCCCACGGCGCCGGGCGCCAGGCGCTGGAGCACGCTGTTGTACCCGTCCAGGTACGCCCGCAGCTCCTCGACCGTGGAGTTGGCCTTGCCAACCTCGCCGATCTCGCCGCCCACGCTCACCGTCACGCCGTCCGACTCGAGGCTGCGGATGAGGGCCGTCAGCTCGGCGGCGCGGGTGTAGTTCTCGCGCTGCTCGAGGTCGAGGCTGGGCTGGGAGAGGTCCACCAGCGTGGAGCTGTCGATGTCGATGTTGCGGTAGCCCGCCTCGATCGCGAGCTTGCACGCCTTGCGGATCTCCTCGGTCATCGCCTCGGGATCGGCCGCGTACTTCTTGGCGTTGAACTGGTAGTGGTCGCCCTGGATGAACACCGGGCCCACGTGGCCGGCGGCGATGGCGCCCGCCAGCACGGAGGTGGCGAAGTCCTGCGGCCGCTGGAACGTGTAGGTCTGCTCGCTGCGGGCCAGCTCGAAGATGATGGCCCCGACCCGCTTCTCCTTGGCGACGGCCAGGAACGTGCGGGCCATGTCGAAGGTCTGGGCGCGGAGGTTCACCGCCGGCACGGTGAATCCGGACACGTCACCGCGACTGCGGGCCAGGTACAGGCCCTGGATGCTGGCCGAGCGGGCGCCGAGCGCCTGGCTGGCCTCCCAGACGACCCAGCGGGCGGCCTCGGCCGTGGGCTCGTCGGGCGTGAACGCCGCGGTCCAGGCGAGGTCCCTGATCGTCTCGGCGCGGAACTTCGCCTCGTCGTCGATGACGAGCCGATCGCGATCGACGTGGGCAGCGCCGGCCATCGTGGCCAGCAGGTCGGCGAGGGAAGCTGCGACGTGGGGCATCGGGTTTGGGTCTCCTGTTGGTTGCACCCGGATGGTACCCGTGGGGGGCGTTCGCGCACACGATTACACGGGTCGCGACCAGGTCCCCCGAAGCATGCCGGGCTGCGCGGGCGGATGGACGGGCCCTCCTTCGCGCGGCTCGCGGACGACGCGCCGGCGGGCATGGGCCGGGTGGACCCCGGCAGGCAGGCACGATGGGGGTGCCGCGCCACGCCTGCGCCCGCGTGGGCGGGTACCCTGCTGACGTCAGCGGCCCGCACGCAGCAGGAGGTCCTCCCCGTGTCCATCGTCCGCATCGACCCCGGCCAGCGCTTCGCCTCTGCCGTGGTCCACGGCGGCCTCGTCTTCCTCGCCGGGCACGTGGCGCACAACGCCGAGGCCAGCGTGCGCGACCAGACCGCCGAGATCCTCGCGTCGATCGACCGCCACCTCGCCGAGGCCGGCACCGACAAGTCGCGGCTGCTGAGCGTCCAGGTCTGGCTGGCCGACATCGCCCACTTCGACGAGATGAACGCCGCCTGGGACGCCTGGGCGGACCGGGCCAACCTGCCGGCAAGGGCCACCGTGGAGGCCAGGCTGGCCTCGCCCGCCTACAAGGTGGAGATCGCGGGCGTGGCGGCGCTCTGACGCGACGGAGCGCCCGTCGCCCGCGCCCCACTTCGTGCGGGAGGCTCGCCCGGCGGCCCGGTCCGCCGGGCTCCGCCGGTCGGCGTTGGGCCTACTGGAAGAAGCCCGCCGCGGCGTAGACGTAGCTGACGCCGAAGGCGGCCTTGGCCGTCTTGCCGCCCACCTTGTCGATCTTGAGCCAGATGTCGCCGGAGTTGCCGCACGCGCCCGCGGTATAGGCGGTCCCGGTCACCCTCGCCGCCACGTGGACGACGGTCCCGGAGTTGATCGCCTTGACCCGCGTCCCGGTGCTCTTGGGCAGCTTGCGCAGGCTGATGTTGTCGCAGACGGCCGTGGCGTCAGCCCCGGCGACCGGCGCCGCCGACGTCGGCGCGGGCGTGGGCAGGGCGCTCGCCACCGGGGCGGCGGAGCTGCTGGCGCCGGCCGATGGCGCGCTCGACTCCAGGCCCGAGGCGCTCGGGGACGGCGTGGACGAGCCGCCGCACCCGGCGAGCGCCACGGCGAGGACTCCCACGAGGATCAGCCTCCGACGCATCCGCCACCTCCCTGTGATCGCTCTGCCGGCTCCTGACGCCATGCCCAGCATACGCGCCTGCGACAGCCCCCATGCCGGCGCGCCGGAGGGCTTCGGCACGGTGGTCGGCGAAGACGTGCTGGTTGGCCACATGGCCCTGCTGCATGGCTGCACGGTCCATGATCGCGGCTTCGTTGGCCT
>JAKAHL010000316.1 GCA_021815005.1 Chloroflexota bacterium | reverse complement strand
CCCCGTGCTGCTCGGCGGGTACTTCGGCGGGCTCGTCGCGGGCGCCGACGCGTGGGGCATGCCGCTCGACCCGGCCGTCCTCCGGGCGCAGCGTTCCGCCTTCGGCGCGGGCATCGTCGCGTTCATGGGCGACGACACCTGCGGCGTGGCGACGATCGCCCGGATCATGGACTACATGGCGGGTTCGTCGGCCGCCCAGTGCGGGCCGTGCGTGTTCGGCCTGCGCGCCATCGCCGACGCTGCCGCCCGGATCGCCACCGGCCAGGCCCGCCAGGACGACCTCGCTCGCCTGCGCGGATGGAGCGGGTCCATCGCCGGCCGGGGGGCGTGCCGGATGCCCGACGGCGCGACCGGCCTGCTGGCCAGCTCGATCCGCGTGTTCGAGGCCGACTGGGTCGCGCACCAGCACCACCGCCGGTGCATCGCGCGCGGCGGGTCCGCGGGGGCGTTGGCATGAGCGGCCGCAACGCGCTCGATTCGGGCCTCCGGCTGGAGGTGGACCGGATCGCCTGCGACGGCTACGGCACCTGCGCGGAGCTGCTCCCCGAGGGCATCGACCTCGACGAGTGGGGCTACCCGGTCATCGCCCCGGGCAACGTGCCGCTCGCCCTCGTGGACATGGCCAAGCGCGCGGTGGACGCGTGCCCGGTGCTCGCGATGCGCCTGGTGAGGGCGTCGGCCCCCGCCCCCACGGCCCCGCCGCCGCCAGCGCCGGTGCTGGCGCCGCGCCCGGACCGCACCGAGGGCACGCCGCCGTGGCCGCCGCGACCCGCGAGCGCCAAGGCCAAGCGCGGCCCGGAGCCCCGGCGCCGCCGATAGCGCTCAGGGTGGCGCTCCGGTCGGGTGCACTCCCGCCGGGTGGTATCGTCGGGAGCGGGCCCGCTCCGGCTGGCACTTCGCGGCCCGGGCCGGTCGCCACGGCGGCCGACGCCCCGCCCGTGCCGCGCTGACGCCCGGTCGGCCGACGCCCCGCACCGGAGGAGCGGCCGTGGCTCAACCCGCACCCGGCACCACCCCGCGTCGTCAGCACTCGCGGCGCACGCTGCCCGCTCGCCCCCGGCCCATCGTCCGCGCCCTGGACCTGGGCTCAACTGCCGTGCTCCGCCACGGCGCGCTCACCCTGGTGGCGGACCCCTTCGGCGACCTGCACCCGGACTCGCGCGGCCTTGGCCTGTACCTCGGCGACACGCGCGTGCTGTCGGCGATGGCCCTCTTGGTGGACGGGAGCCGGCCGACGCTGCTCCAGCCCGACCCCGGCGGCTCGGACCGGGGCGCCATCCAGCTCACCAACCCCGCGCTCCGCCACGACCCCACGTGGTCGGCGCAGGGCGCGAGCCTGGCGACGCAGTCCATCGGGATCCGCCGGGAGCGGGCGCTGGACCCGGCCGGCCTCCACGAGCGCGTCCACGTCGCGAACTTCACGATGGCGCCCCAGGCGCTCGAGATGGAGCTGCTGCTCGACTGCGACGCGGCCGACATCTTCGAGGTTCGCGGCTACCCGCGGACAGGCCGCGGCGCGCTGGCGGACGTCGCCGTGGACGCCGACGCCGTCCGGTTCGCCTACCGCGCGCTGGACGGGCGGCGACTGGCCACCACCGTTCGCTTCGCCACGCCCCCGGCGCGCATCGGGCCCGCGCCCGCCGAGCGCGATGCCGCCGCGTGCGCCGTGTGGGACCTCGAGATCGGGCCGGGGGAGTCGGTCGTCCTGGGCTGGGACGTGGCTGCGGCCTGGCGGCCCCGCGCGCAGGACGGAGCCCGCTTGGAACCGCGCCGCCCCGCCCCGCAGCGCGGCGAGTCGCCTCGGGCCCGGATCGAGACCGACGACGAGCTCCTCAACTCGGTGCTGGCGCGCAGCCTCGCGGATCTCGCCGTGCTGGAGACCGTCGGCCCCGGCCCGGGCGAGAGCTTCCTCGCAGCGGGCGTGCCGTGGTTCGCCACGCTGTTCGGCCGGGACGCCCTGCTGTCGGCGATGTTCCTGCTGCCCGTGCGGGCCTCCATCGCGGCTGACACGCTGCGCACCCTTGCGCGTCTCCAGGCCACCGAGCGCAGCGACGGTCACGACGCGGAGCCCGGCAAGATCCTCCACGAGCTGCGCACCGGCGAGATGGCGGCAACCGGCGAGGTCCCGTTCGCCAGGTACTACGGGACCGCCGACGCAACGCCGCTGTGGCTGCTGCTGCTGGCCAGCTACCACGCCTGGACCGCGGACGACGCCGTGGTCGAGGAGCTGTGGCCGAACGTGCTGGCCGCCGTCGGCTGGCTCGAGGACCGGCTCGCGGACGGCGGGCTCGTGACCTACCGGACCCGGGCCCCGCGGGGCCTGCGGAACCAGGGCTGGAAGGACTCCCACGACTCGGTCCGGGACCGCAGCGGCCGGTCGGCCGAGCCGCCGATCGCGCTGATCGAGGTCCAGGCCTACGCCGTCGGGGCGCTGCGGGCGACCGCGGGCCTGGCGGCGCGACGCGGCGACGGCGCACTCGCGCAGCGGCTCCGCGCGCAGGGCGACGCGCTCGCGGCG
>JAKAHL010000034.1 GCA_021815005.1 Chloroflexota bacterium | reverse complement strand
GAGCTCGCCGGCGCCGGCGTCACGAGCGGGGCGGGCGTCGGCGCGGGTGCCGCGAGAGCGGCGTCCTTGGTCCGGATGTCCATGAACCCGGTGCCGGCAGCGCCCTTGCCCACCTCGGTGACCTGGGCGTCGTAGCCCTGGGCCGCGATGACCGCCTTGACCTGGTCCGGGGTGACGCTCGGGTTGGCGAACTTGATGGTCCAGTCGGTGCCGCCCGTGAAGTCGATGGAGAACTTCAGGCCCATGGCGTCGCCGGTGAGGGGGCTGAGGATGATGAACAGCAGCCCCGGGATGACGACCGCGAGGGACAGCGCGAAGAACCAGTTGCGCTTCCCGATGATGTCAAACACGGTTGCCCGCCTCGCGCCGCGCCACGCGGCCTGTGGTGGCCGGTCTCGCCAGGAACTCCGCCTCGGTCACGCCGAACAGCCGCGCCTGCCGGGCCCACGGCTTGGCGACCACGATTCGGAGCACCGTGCGCGTCACCGTGACGGCCGTGAACATCGAGGTCAGGACGCCGACGATCAGCACCAGGCCGAAGCCCTTGATCGTCGAGGAGCCGAACAGGAACAGGATGGACGCGGTGATGAGGCTCGAGATGTTCGAGTCCAGGATGGAGTTCCAGGCGCGGTTGAAGCCCGCCTCGACCGCCGCGGGCAGGCTCTTGCCGACGCGCAGCTCCTCCTTCGTCCGCTCGAAGATGAGGATGTTGGCGTCCACCGCCATGCCCACCGACAGCACGAAGCCGGCGATGCCGGCGAGCGTCAGGGTGACCGGGATCCACCGGAACAGGGCGACGACGACCAGCGTGTAGTAGAGCAGGGCGCCGCTGGCGACCAGGCCCGGCAGCCGGTAGTGGACGATCATGAACAGGATGACCAGCAGGACCGCGATCAGGCCGGCCACCAGGCTCTGGTGCAGGAACGCGATGCCCAGCGTGGCGCTGACCGTCTCGTTGGAGAGCTCCTTGAGCGGGAACGGGAGCGCGCCGTACTGCAGGATGTTCACCAGGTTCTGCGCGTCCGCGAGCGGATACCCGCCGATGCCGCCCGACGCGATCTCCACCTGCCCGTTGGGGATGCTCGACTTGATCACCGGCGCGGTGATGACCTTGCCGTCGAGGACGACCGCGAAGTAGTCGCCGACATGGGCGCCGGTGTAGGTGGCGAAAAGCTGCTTGCCGTTGTCGTTGAGGGTGAAGTCCACCGTGCGGTTGCCGGTCTGGTCGGCACCGATGGTGGCCGAGGAGACGGCGTCGCCGGAGAACAGCACGCAGTTCGTGGTCACGGTGGCCGAGCAGGCGGTGCCGGTGGTGGTGGCCGGGAGCTGCTGGCCGCTGGAGGCCGGGGTGGATCCGAGCGGGATGAAGTCGAGCCGGCCAGTGGTGCCGACCAGCTTCTCGACCTGGCTCGGGTTCTGGACGTCCGGGACCTCCACCACGATCCGGTCAGGGCTCTGGGTGACGACGGTGGCCTCGGTGGTGCCGGTGCCGTTCACCCGGTTGGTGATGATCTGGCGAACCGTGTTGAGGTCCGAGGCGCCCGGGGCCTTGTCGCCGACGGGGAGGACCTGGTACTCGAGCCGGATGCCGCCGCGCACATCGAGACCCAGCTTGGTCACGGGGCGCGTGTCACCGCTCGACGTCGTGATGGTGAACGGCGAGAAGACGGAGATGAGGGCGAGCAGCCCGATGACGATGATCAGGACGGGACCGAAGCGGCGCATCGGGGCGGGATGATACCGGTAGTCCGGGCCGCGCGCCGGGAGGTCTTGCGCCGGCTGCCGCCGGGCCGCTCGGCTGGCACCGGCTGCCGCCCCTGTTCAGAGGCGCGCCGTCAGGCCTCGAGACGCGCCTTGATCCGTCCGGCCAGGGCGTGCCCGATGCCGGGGACGGCGGCAATCTGCTCGACGGGCGCCTCTCGCACGCGCCGGGCCGAGCCGAACACCTTGAGCAGCTCGCGCTTGCGCTTCGGCCCCACGCCGGGCAGGTCATCGAGCGCGGAGCGGACCGTCTTCCTGTCGCGCAGGGTGCGGTGGTAGGTGATGGCGAAGCGGTGCGCCTCGTCGCGGAGCCGCTGGACCAGGTAGAGGGCCTGGGATGTCACCGGCAGGACCACCGGCGCCTCGCGGTCCGGCAGGATCAGCTCCTCCCGCTCCTTGGCCAGGCCGCACATCGGCAGCTCGTGCAGGCCCAGCTCCTCGAGGACCTCCTTGGCCGCCGACACCTGTCCCCGCCCGCCGTCGATGATCACGAGGTCCGGCATCGTCCAGCGGCGCGCCTCGGCGTCACCCTCCTTGCCGGACGTCGCGTAGCGGAAGCGGCGGCGCAGGACCTCCTGGTGGCTGGCGAAGTCGTTGGCGCCCTGGACGGTCTTGATCCGGAAGCGGCGGTACTCGCCGGATCGCGGCTTGCCCTCCTCGAACACGACCATCGAGCCGACGGATTCGGCGCCCTGGAAGTTGCTGATGTCGTAGCACTCGATCCGCATCGGCGGGCCGGGCAGGCCCAGGGCGGCCGCCAGCTCCTCCAGCGCGCCGAGCGTCTTGCCCTCGTCGGCCAGCCAGCGGGCGGCCTCGCGCGCCAGCGCCTCGGCGGCGTTGCGCGTGGCCAGCTCGAGGAGCTCGCGCTTCTCCCCGCGCTGCGGCGTGCGGATCGTCACGCCGGTCCCCCGCTTGGCGGCGAGGAACGCCTCGAGGTCGGCTGTGTCGGTCAGGGCGCGCGGCACGAGCACCTCGCGCGGGACGCTTGTGGCTCGGGCGTAGTACTGCTCCAGGAAGCTCGCCAGCACCTCGTCGTCGGGCACGTCGCGCGGCGCGTCGAGGAAGAACACGTCGCGGCCGACCATCTTCCCGTGACGCACGACGAACAGCTGGACCGCCGCCTGGTCGTCATGGCGGGCGAGAGCCGCCAGATCGAGCTCGGTGCGGGCGAATGCGGCCATCTTCTGGCTCTCCATCGTCCGCTCGATGGCGCGGATCTTGTCCCGCAGGACGGCCGCCCGCTCGTACTGCTGCCGCTCGGCCGCGGCGGCCATCTCGCGCTCGAGGGCGTCCACCACCGCATCCGCGTTGCCCTCGAGGAACAGCTCCACCTGGGCGATGTCGGCCCGGTAGGCCGCCTTGCCGATGGCCTCGACGCAGGGCCCCTGGCAGCGCTTGATGTGGTACAGCAGGCAGGGCCTGTCCAGCGCGCGCCGGCCCTCCCGGATGTCGATGGTGCAGGTGCGGAACGGGAACAGCCGCCGGACGAGGTTCATCGCCTCGTCCACGCTGCTCGCGCTGGCGTACGGGCCGAAGTAGCGGCTGCCGTCGGCCGGGAGCTTGCGGGTGCGCTCGATGCGCGGGAAGTCGTCGGCGAGCGTCACCTTGATGTACGGGTAGCTCTTGTCGTCCTTGAGTCGGACGTTGAACCGCGGCTTGTACCGCTTGATGAGGTTCGCCTCGAGCAGTAGCGCCTCGCTGACGCTGTCCACCTCGGTGACCTCGAGATCCGCCACCCGGCCGATGGCCTGGCGGATGCGGTGCACCTCGCCCCGGGCGCCCGGCGACTGCTTCTGCCAGTAGCTGCGGACGCGGCTCCGCAGGCTCTGCGCCTTGCCCACGTACAGCACCACGCCCTGCGCGTCCTTCATCAGGTACACGCCGGGGCGGTCGGGCAGGTGGGCGAGGGTGGCGGCGAGCTCCGGGGTCACACCGCGATTCTGCGCCAAGGCGGGGCAGGGCGCCGCGCCGAGCCCAAGCTGCCGCCGAGGGCCGGCCGGCGCTTCTCGGTGAACGCGCGCGGCCCCTCCTGGTCGTCCTCGCCGTCGTCCGCCTCGCGGCGCGGCACCCGTCCGCGCAGGCCACGTCTCGGAGAACGTCGGGGGATCTGAGATAAGCGTTGGCAAAGCGTGCCCGGGCACCCTGTTCCCGTGAGCCGGGCGACCCATCCCACCGTGACCGACCGCCTGTCGCGGCTCGCGCCCGACCAGCGCGCGGCAGCGACGGCGCCGCCGGGACCGGTGCTGGTGGTGGCGCCCGCGGGGTCGGGCAAGACGACGACCCTGGTGGCGCGGGTGGCCTGGCTGGTGGACGGCGGGGTTGACCCGGGGTCGGTCGCGCTGGTCGCGTTCAACAAGCGCGCTGCCGAGGAGCTCGTCGAGCGGCTGGACGCTGCGCTCGTGCCGCTGGGCGCGTCGGCGTCGGGCGATGGCGGGGTCCGGGTGCGGACCTTCCACGCGCTCGGCCGCGAGGTGCTCGCCGAGGCTGGCGTCAACGTCGCCGCGCTCGCGGACCGGGACGCCGTCGTGCGGGCCCTGTGGCCGGAGATGCCGGCGGCTGACCGGGGGCGGCTCGACCTCGCGTTCAGCCGGCTCAAGCTGGACCTGCGGGTGTCGCCCGACGACGTGGCGGCCGACGGGGCGGCAGGTCCGGTGGCCCGGGCGTGGGTCGCGTACGAGCGGGCGCTGCGCGAGGACGGCGCGCTCGACTTCGACGACCTCGTCCTGCGGGCCCTGCGGCTTCTGGAGGGCGACGCCGCCGTCCTCGCCCGCTGGCGCGCCCGATGCGCAACGCTCCTCGTGGACGAGGCGCAGGACCTCGACCGCACGCAGCTGGACCTGGCACTCCTCCTTGCCGGCGGTGAGCGGAACATCACGCTCGTCGGGGACGATGACCAGACCGTCTACGGCTGGCGGCTAGCGGACGTGCGGCGCGTGCTGCGGCTGGCGGCGGCCCTGCCGGGGCTGCGGCGCGTGGACCTGGAGACCAACTACCGCTGCCCGCCGCCGGTGGTCGCGCGCGCGGTCCGGCTGGTCGAGCACAACCGGGAGCGGTTCGCGAAGCGCATCCTCGCCGGCCCGCGGAACGCCGGGCGCCTGGTCCTCGCCCCGGACGCCGCCGACGACATCGTCCGCGTCACCCGTGCGATGGGCGGCTGGCCGGACGACGGGTCCACGCGCGCCGTGCTGGCCCGCACGAACCGGGAGCTGATAGTGCCCGCGGTGGTGGCCGTCGGGCGCGGCTGGCCGTTCCGCGCGCCCGATCTGCGGCTGCCCGTGGAGGACCCGCGGCTGGATGCGCTCATCGACCGAGCGCGGGCGACCGGTGCGGCGCGCCCGTTGGTCGCTCTCGCCAGGTTGCGCGCGGCCTGCCGGGCCGCGGAGGCGGCCGACACGCACCGCGACCCGGACGCGACGAGCGAGGGAGACCTGGCGACCGCGCTGCTGGGCTGGGCCGCGGCGCTGCCCTCACTGGCCGCCCTTCGCGACGCCGTCGCGGCGTTCCGGGCGCGGCTCGCCGAGCTCCGTCGGGACGACGCGCCGCTGACGCTGGCCACGGCGCACGGCACCAAGGGCCTGGAGTGGGACCACGTCCTGGTCCTGGCCGACGGGTTCCCGGGCCGCCGGTCGGTCAGCGACGCCGCCGAGCCCGAGCGGGCGCTGGAGGAGGAGCGGCGCCTCGCCTACGTCGCCTGGACCCGTGCCCGGAGATCGCTCACGCTGCTGTTCGACCCGGCCGCGCCGTCGCCGTTCCTGCGGGAGGCGTTCAGCGCGGAGGAGCTGGGAATCGGTGGCCGGCGCCACGCCGCGTAGACTGTCGCGCCATGACAACACGTTTTGGCGTCCCCCGGCAGGCGACCCGCTCCGCCCATGTTCCTCGCGCCTGGCTCGTCGGGGTCGGCTGGCGGCCGGCGGAGGGGCGCGCATGAGCTCGCTGCCAAGCCTCGGCCCCCGCGGCGAGGGGTGGGTCGCAATCCAGTTCGCGCTGCTGTTCGCCATTTTCGGCGCGGGCGCCAAGGAGACCCCGCTCTCCGCGAGCACACTTACCGCCGGGCCGGCGCTGGGCCTGGCCGTGTCCGCGGCGGGCGTTGTCGTCGTGGCGGCGGGCGGCCTGTTCTCGGTGCTGGGTGTGGTGCACCTGGGCCGCTCGCTGACGGTGCTGCCCCACCCCCGTGACAACAGCCAGCTGGTGCAGACCGGCGTCTACCGCCTGGCCCGCCACCCCATCTACGGCGGACTGGTGGTGGCGGCCCTCGGCTACGGCCTGGCCATGCGGGCGCCGGTCACGGCCGTGGTGGGGGCGCTGGCCCTGCTCCTGTTCTTCCGCCTGAAGTCGGCCCGCGAGGAGGCCTGGCTGGAGCGTCGGTACGCGGGCTACGCCGCCTACCGGGCGACCACGCGGCGCATGATCCCGTTCCTCTACTGACCCGCCGCTCTGATCCGCCGCGATCCGCCGGGGCCGCGAGCCGCGGGCGCGCAGGCCCGGGTCGCCCGGCCACGCCCCTACTCCACCGCCTCCCGCTTCGCGAGCTCCTTGAGCAACCGGTCCACGGCGTCCCTGAACGGTCCGGTCACGGCCAGCGGGAGCGCGTCCCGCACCGAGTCCTTGGGTCCGTAGGCGGAGCGGGCGCGCAGGGCCACCTTCCTCAGCTCGCCCAGCTCCCCGTCGCGCAGCTGGTCAGGGATGGGCTCCAGGTAGGACGCCCAGCGTGACGAGCCCGCCGCGCGGGCCGCCGCCAGGAGCGCATCGCCTGCGCGAGCGGCCGCCAGGGCCGCCTCGTCGATCACCGGCCGCTCATGGCGCGCGGGGCCGACTGGGCGCGGAGACGCGCCCCTCGTCACGACCCCGCCGGCGCGATGCCGGGGCTCGGCTCCCCGCTCGCCCGGACGAGCACCAACCCGAGCCGCTTGCGCTCCGAGCCGTTGACGAGGATGCGGAACGAGTAGTCGCCGGGGGCCGGGAAGCGGATCCCGTACAGGTCCACGCTGAAGGTGACGATGTTGTCGCGGCCGTCGTCCTGGCCGTGCGCCACCAGGGACCCCACGGCGGAGGTGACCTCGCCGCCGTCCGGATCCAGGAGGATGATCCCCAGCTCGTGCCCGCGCCCGGTCTCGGGCGCCGTGACGAGCAGGCCCACGACCAGCGCCAGGTGCGCGTGGACGAGCGGGAACGACGGCCCGCCGATCCGCGTGATGCCCCCGCCGAGGACGTGGAACTTGTGGCCGGGGTTGGTCTCGGCCGCGTCGGCCAGGAAGGCGTACTCGATATCGGGCATGACCCGATGGTATCCGCGCGGCTTGTCCGGCGCGAGCCGGGGGCCGCGACCCCGCGGCGCGGTCGGTCAGCGGTCCCCCGCCGAGGGCAGGGCCGCCACGCGCTTGCGTGCCGGGGCCATCTCGGGGAGCGGCAGGGCGGGCCGGGCGCTGATCCCGGGCCGTCCGGCCTCGTCGGAGAACGTGACGTCCGAGAGCGGCACGAGGGGCTCGCCGCGCAGCACGCGCGCCAGGTACTCGCCGGTGGCCGAGCCCGGAGTGCGGGCGACCTGCTCGGGGGTGCCCTCCGCGATGACGCGCCCGCCGCGCAGCCCGCCCTCCGGGCCGAGGTCCACCACCCAGTCCGCCGTCTTGATGACGTCGAGGTTGTGCTCGATGACCAGGACGGTGTTGCCGCTGTCCACGAGCCGGTGGAGCACGCTGAGGAGCTTGTCCACGTCAGCGAAGTGCAGGCCGGTCGTGGGCTCGTCGAGCAGGTACAGGGTCTTGCCGGTGGCCCGGCGCGACAGCTCGGTGGCCAGCTTGACGCGCTGCGCCTCGCCGCCCGAGAGCGTTGTGGCGGGCTGGCCCAGGTGGACATAGCCGAGGCCCACGTCGAACAGCGTCTGCAGTTTGCCCCGCACGGCGGGCACGGCCTCGAAGAAGTGCAGCGCCTCCTCGACGGTCATCTCCAGCACGTCCGCGATCGAGCGGCCCTTGTAGTGGATCTCCAGCGCTTCCCGGTTATAGCGCTTGCCCGCGCAGACCTCGCACGGGACGTAGACGTCCGGCAGGAACTGCATCTCGATCTTGATGATCCCGTCGCCCTTGCAGGCCTCGCAGCGGCCGCCCTTGACGTTGAAGCTGAAGCGCCCGGGCTGGTAGCCGCGGACCCTCGCCTCGGGCGTGCCGGCGTACAGCTCGCGGATGGGGCCGAACAGGCCGACGTAGGTGGCGGGGTTCGAACGAGGCGTGCGCCCGATGGGGCTCTGGTCGATCTCGATGATCTTGTCGATGTGCTCGACACCCTCGACCGCGTCATGGGCGCCCACGGGCTCGCGGGAGCCGGTGAGGTCACGGGCCAGGGCGCGGTACAGCACCTCGTCCACGAGCGTTGACTTGCCGGAGCCGCTGACGCCCGTGACCGCGATGAACGTGCCGAGCGGGAACGCCACGTCGATGTCGCAGAGGTTGTGCTGCCGAGCGCCGCGCACGACCAGCCGCTTGCCGTTGCCACGCCGTCGCCGGTCCGGGACGGGGACGGCGCGATCGCCTCGGAGGAAGGCACCGGTGATCGACCGCGGCTCGGCGAGCGTGGCCTCGAGCGGCCCGTTGGCGATGATCTCGCCGCCGTGCTCGCCCGCGCCGGGGCCGATGTCGATCACCCAGTCCGCGGTCCGGATGGTCTCCTCGTCGTGCTCGACCACGAGGACGGTGTTGCCCAGGTCCCGCAGCCGGGTGAGCGTGGCGATGAGCTTGGCGTTGTCGCGCTGGTGGAGCCCGATCGAGGGCTCGTCGAGGATGTACAGGACGCCCATGAGCGTGGTGCCGATCTGCGTGGCCAGCCGGATCCGCTGCGCCTCGCCGCCCGAGAGGCTGATGCTCGCCCGGTCCAGGGAGAGGTAGTCCAGGCCCACGTCCACGAGGAACCCGAGCCGCGCGACGATCTCCTTGAGGATCTGACGGGCGATCGCCTGCTCGCGCTCGGTCATCCGGTCCGGCAGCGAGGTGGCCCAGTCCAGCGCCTCCGTCACCGACAGTCGTGATGTCTCCGCGATGCTGCGGCCGTCCACGGTCACCCCCAGCGCCTCGGGGCGAAGGCGCCGGCCACCGCAGGTGGGGCAGGGCTTCTGGACCATGAACTTCTCGAGCTCGGTGCGGATGTACTCCGACTCCGTCTCCTTGAAGCGCCGCTCGAGGTTGGTGACCACGCCCTCGAACGTCGCCACGTAGGAGTTCTCGCCGCGCTCGTGCCGGTAGCGGACGACGACCTTCTCGTCCTTCGGCGCGTACAGCAGGTACTGCAGCGCCTCGGGCGGGAGCTGGTCCACCGGGGTGTCGATCGACCAGCCGCGGCCGCCGAAGACGGCGTCCGTGATCTTCATGCGCCAGCTGATCTCGGTGGGCATCTTGTTCCACGGGGCCAGGGCGCCGGCGCGGATGCTCTTGCGCTTGTCCGGGATGATCAGGTCCGGGTCCATGACCAGCTGCGAGCCCAGGCCGGTGCAGGTGGGGCAGGCGCCATGGGGCGAGTTGAAGGAGAAGCTCCTGGGCTCCAGCTCGTCGATCGTGGTGCCGTCGTACGGGCACGAGTAGCGCTCGCTGTAGCGGTGCTCCTCGAACGCCGGCGGCTCGCCCTCGCGCGGGACGGGGGCTACCACCGTCACGCCCTCGCCGAGGCGAAGCGCGGTCTCCACCGAGTCCGCGAGGCGAGTGGCGTCCGGGTCCGGGAGCGCCGTGCCGGTGGACGGGTCAATCGGCCGGCCCAGGTCATCCGTGGCCCAGCCGCCCGGGTTCTCCGCGCGGCGGACGATGTACCGGTCCACGACGACCTCGATCGTGTGGCGCTTGTACTTGTCGAGCGTCGGCGCCTCGGCCAAGTCGTACAGGACGCCATCCACGCGGACGCGGACGAAGCCCTGCTTGCGGGCGCCCTCGAAGACGCGGTCGCCCTCGGTCTTGCGGTCCTTGACGAGCGGGCCGAGCACCAGCAGGCGCGTGCCCTCCGGCAGGGCGAGGATCTGGTCCACGATCTGCTGCACCGTCTGGCGCTCGATCTCGCGGCCGCAGACCGGGCAGTGCGGATGGCCGGTGCGCGCGTAGAGGAGGCGCAGGTAGTCGTAGATCTCGGTGACGGTGCCGACGGTGGACCGGGGGTTCTTGCTGGCACCCTTCTGGTCGATGGAGATGGCGGGGCTCAGCCCGTCGATCTGGTCCACGTCGGGCTTGTCCATCTGGCCCAGGAACTGCCGGGCATAGGCGCTCAGGCTCTCGACGTAGCGGCGCTGGCCCTCCGCGTAGATGGTGTCGAAGGCGAGACTGGACTTGCCGCTGCCGGACAGCCCCGTGATCACGACGAGGCGGTCGCGCGGGAACGTCACGCTGACGTCCTTCAGGTTGTGCTCGCGCGCTCCGCGCACGACGATCCGGTCCTGGGGCACGTTGGCAGTCTAGCGAGTGCCGCCATTTCGCACACGCGTTCTGGTCCCCTCGAGGGCGGGGCCCGCGGGCTGCCGGTCGCCCGATAGCGCCTCTGCGCGGCCCCGCGGCCGCGCAGTTGCTGCGGCTGCGGTTGCGAGGGCGGGCCGACTCGAGCGATCAGAGCAGCACCAGGCCTGTCGGCGGGTGACGGCCGGCCTCCAGGGCCGCGAGCACGTCGCTCTCGCGGAGGCGGGGGAGGTCCGCGAAGAGGCCCGGGTCGGCGCGCAAGAGACGGCGATTGGCACGGGTGCCGGCGATGGCGAGCAGGAACGCATCGGTCGGGTCGTCGCGGCGCTTCAGGGCGATCCGGCGCTCAACGGCCTGGCCATCTCGGAGGCGCATCTCGAGCTCGATCGCGGTGCGCTTCCGCTGGCCGTGGAGCACTGCGTCCCAGGCTCGCTGCTCGGACCGGTCGGGCGGCGACGGCAGCGGAACCTCGGTCCGCCAGCCGAGCGGCGCGCGTGCGTGCGCGAGCAGGCTCCGCAGCAGGCGGGAACTGGCGGCGTCGCGGAGCGGCTCCGGGCCGGGATACAGGCGAAGCCACAGGTCCAGGCCCAGCACGCTGGCAAGACGCCCGGCCTCGGCGATGGTGAGCGTGGGCGCCTTGGCGCGCTCGATCTTCGAGTAGCGGGGACGCGACACGCGAGCCGCGGCGGCCACGTGCTCCTGGCTCACGCCGAGCCCCAGCCTCGCCTCCCGCAGCTCATCAGCGATCACGCGGAGGGCGCGGTCGGCGACCCTCGTGCCCCGGTCGATCGCCCGTTCCGTCGCTGGCATGGCCGCAGTGTCCGGCCGGCCACTTGCCGCGGGCTTATGCGGTGCGCGTCCGGCGGCTGGCCCCCGCGGCTGTTCCCTCCGGCTACGAACTCGACACGACGCGCCGCCCCGGGGCGCATGGCGGCGTCCAGGCGGCGCCAGCCGTGCCGCGTCTGTTCCGGCGGACTACGAACCCGACGCCGCGGGACCCATTCGGCCGGGCTGGGCGCGGCGGGAGGGCCGGATGCGTCGCGCTCGTAGCCCCAGGGAACGAATGGCGCGCCGGGGTGTTGCCGGCGGCGACGCAACGGTGCGCTCGGCGCACGATTGGGCCGGGGCGGGCAGCGTTCGTGCGCCCCCCGGGCCGCCGGC
>JAKAHL010000315.1 GCA_021815005.1 Chloroflexota bacterium | reverse complement strand
ACCGCCGGTGCCCGAGCCCCACGAGGTGGCGGGCGAGGTCCCTGGCGCCGCCCGCGTTGTCCACGGCGACCGTCGCGACGCCCGGCAGGCGCGGCTCGTCCACCACCACCGTCGGCACGTTGCGCGCGAGGGCGGCCTCAAGCCGTCGCGAGCCGCGCGGCAGGGCGTAGGCGATGAAGCCGTCCACCGCCACCTGCCCCACGATGCTCGGGTCGGCGGCGTGGGTGCCGCCTGGCACCACGAGCAGGCCCAGGCGCCGCTCCTCGCAGGCGTCGGCGATCCCCTTGAACAACTCGCCGGCCACCGGGTCGTCCAGGGCGAACGGCAGCGACTCCGGGAGGATCACGCCGATCGCGCCCGCTCGGCGCGTCCGAAGCATTCGCGCCATGGCGTCCGGGCCTGCGTAGCCGGCAGCACGCGCCGCCGCGAGCACCCGGTCGCGCAGCTCTGCCGACAGCTGGTCAGGCCGGCTGAACGCGTTCGAGACGGTCGTCTTCGAGACTCCGAGCCGCGCCGCCAGATCGCGGATCGTGAGTTGGGCGCGAGGCTTGTCCGGCTCGTCCATCGTGCCCATCGTAGGGGCCAGGGGCGCCCGCCGCACGCCCCGCGCGCCTCGAGGATTGCATCTTGACCGGTCCAGAACGATCGGCTATAGTCGCCTTGTTCTTGACCGGTCCAGTCAACCTCCAGTCCCGGAGGCGAGTCGAGAGCAGGAGCGCATCATGTACAACCCGACGACGTCCGACACCCAGGAGCGGGCCCGCGAGATCATCGAATCCACCATTGCCGACGTGCGCGACACCTGCGCCTGCGGCCGGCCGATGACCATCAGCACCAGCGGGAACCAGATCCGGATCGAGTGCGAGAGCCTTCGCGGCAAGCACGGGCTCAGGCTGGCGCTCGCCTCGGCCTTCCACGACTGGCGCTCCATCGAGCTGCCCGAGGAGCTTCCCGCGGCCGCCTGACCGCTCCCGCGGCAGCGGCCGCACGAGGCCGCCCGGCGTCCCGACCGCTCGCCTCCATCCGCGCCGCCTGCCCCCTTGACCGGCGGGGGAGCGGCGGCGCCGCCGTCTCCGGGCGCGGTGCTGCGAGACCCGGCCCGCTCTCGCCTTGGGTGCGTCAGGGCCAGCCGGCCGCCGCGAACAAGCGGGCCCACCGGATCGCCGAACGGTCCGTCCGCGGGCCGACCGACGGCGAGCGAGTGGTCCGGACACCGCGAGCTTGGTCGCCGCAGCGCCGGCCCCGGCAGTTCCCGGTTGCCACGTGCCCCGCAAAGGGCGGCGTCAGCGCTGGCGGCGGACGGCCCCGAGGATGAACACCGCGCCCAACGCGATCACGGCCACCGGCCACACCAGGTCCCAGTTCACCGGGATGTAGCTCTGCACCAGGAACCACACGCCGAGGAGGATCAGGGCGCCGCCCACGACGATGCCAGCCCGGTCGGCTCGGAACCCGCCGTCGGTGGTGGCGCGGGCGGCCTCCCAGCCTCCCGGCCACGTCGTTGGCCCGCCGTCAGGCGGCGGAGGGCCCGGCTGCCGCATCCTGCCGCGGGGCGTCCAGCCTGGGGGCGCGACCGGCACCACCACCGCCATCACGATGTACACGAGCAGGAAGATGCCGCCCGACGCGAGGGTGAGCAGCACCCAGGCGATGCGCACGAGCGACGGGTCGAGGCCCAGCCACGCAGCGAGGCCGCCGCACACCCCGGTGAGCGAGCGGTCCGTGGTGGATCTGTACAGGCGGTCATCCACAGCCGTCCTCCGGGTCCAGGGTGATGGAGCCCAGGTTGGCGGACACGGTCAGGTCGATCCGTGACGCCGCGCCGTCCCAGGCGCCGCGCGTCCAGGTGTCGCCAGCCTGCGTCATGCCGCGCTGGGCGAAGTTGTTCGAGCCGAGCGGCTGGGCGCCCACGCGGATGCGAAGCGGCACGCCCGCCGGGCTGCACACGCTGACGCTGCCGACGTTGGCGCTGAACGAGCCGCCGAGCGTTGCCTGTGGCGTCGGGAGCGCAACCTTCATCGAGCCCGCATTGACCGACCCGGTCACCGAGGTGGTGCCGACGGCGCCGCCGAGGTCGATCGTGGCGTCGCCCGCGTTGACCGACGCCGTGAGCGCGCCCACGTGCGCGTTGCCCAGGGCCACCTGCGCCGAGCCCGCGTTGACCGCGAGCGTGACGTCCAGCGCGGGGTCCGCGGGCAGGCCCATCTGCCACCGCGCCCCAGAGGTGCCGATGCCGATGCGACGGTCGCGGCCGAACGCCACGCGGAGCTGGCCGCTGTCGGCGGCGAGAACCTGGGGCTGCGGGTCAGCTCCGCGGGCCACCGACCACTGGCTGCCCGGTTGCGTGGCCACCGTGAGCGCGCCGCAGTCTACGGTGACCTCGACCGATGCCCCCGGGCCCAGCGCGCCGACGAACGGCGGGGCGCCGCCCGGCGCCGCGGAGCTCGCGGAGCCGCCCGGGCCGCAGACGGCGACCGGCACCGAGCCCAGCCCGCCCACGAGCAGCCCGCCGCCCATCAGC
>JAKAHL010000033.1 GCA_021815005.1 Chloroflexota bacterium | reverse complement strand
GCGCATGGACCCTCGCGTGCCGGACGGTGGAGAACCTCGCCTGTGGCCGGAAGGGACCACGGTGCCCGTGGCGCTCGATCACGCCGCCTCGCGGGGAAGTCCGTTCGCCGTGCCGTCGAGGGCCGGCGGGCAGGCTGTGCTGGTTGGGTTGATGGTCCTCGCCTTTGTCATTCTCTTGGTGACGCGCGTGAACCCGACCGGGTCGGGCGTGGGCAGCGCCGCCTCGGGCGGCCCCAGCCTTGGCGCGGCTGCGGGGGCTAGCCTGGCGGACACGGCGTCTTCGGCTCCCTCTGGATCCGGCGCACCGGTCGCTGCTCCCTCCGCCGGGTCGGGGGCGACCCCGAGTGAGAGCGCAACGGTCGCGCCATCTGCCCTGGTGCCGACGGGCTCCGTCCCCGCCTCTGCCGCCCCGGCGTCGTCGGTCAGGACGTACACGGTCAAGTCGGGCGACACGCTCTCCGCCATCGCCGGCAGGTTCCACACGACGGTGAAGGCCATTGCTCAGGCCAACAACATTGCCGACGCGCGAACCATTCGACCCGGCCAGATCCTGACGATCCCGTAGACGTCCGGCCTCGGCGCCGGCGCGAGGCTAGCCGCCCCGCCGTCAGCGCTGGCACGTTCGGCAGTAGCCGGTCGGAAACCCGCCTGCCCGGACCTGCGTCAGCCGCCCGCCGCAGCGCGGGCACGGCCCGTCGCCCTTGCCGTGGACCGAAAGTTGGTCGCGCACCTGTTTCTCGAACGTGGGCGGGACCCGCCGGCGCAACACGCTGATCGAGTCGGCAAGGACCTCCCGCATGGCTGCATACAGGAGGTCCACCTCCTCGGGGACGAGGCTAGCCCGCTTGCGAAAGGGTGCGATCCGAGCCGCGAACAGGATTTCGTCGGCGTACGCGTTGCCGATCCCCGCGACGAAGGCCTGGTTGCGCAACAGGTTCTTGACCTCGCCCGGGTGGCGCTGGATTCGCTCACGCCAGACCTCGAGCGTTAGCGCGGGGTCCATGGCGTCCGGCCCCTGCTCTCCGACGCCGCGCCCGGGTACCGTCCATCCCGCGCCCGCGGGCAGCAGGTAGACCTTGCCCATCTGCGTCGGGTCCCGGTACCGGAGCCACACGTCCGCGCCCGCGGCCGGGAGCCAAGGGGCACCCGCGGTCCAGGCCGCCGCGTCCGGTGGGGGCCCGACGCTCCGCGGGCCGAGGCGGAGTGCGACCGCGACGCCTGCGGGCGCCTTCTCGCCGCGTGCGGCAAGCTGGAACCGACCGGTCAGCATCGGGTTGATCACCAGGCCGTCCACGGACAGTCCGATGTCCAGGAACTTGCCGAACCGAGCGACTCGGACGACCTGCTGCCCGACCAGGCCGGCCAGCTGGCTGGGCGTACCGCGCACGGACAGCGGCATCGGTGCGCGCGCCTCGACCACGGGTCGGCCGGCGAGCGACGCGTGCAGTGCGTCGGCGACGACGTCGAGATCGGGCAGTTCGGGCACGGGTGGCGATTGTACGCGTGCCTGCGGGATGCTAGACTCTGCGAGCCCGTCGGGGCGCGCACAGTTGAAGAGCCCTGCCTCACGTCGTCCAGCGAAGGAGCGGACCGCCGGCCAGATCCGAACCCCGATCCACCTCCTGCGGCAAGACGGCCCCCAGCATGGCTTGGAGGCCGTTCGCGATTCCCGGGGCGAAATCCACCCAAGGAGACTGGATCACCTTGACCGAAGAGCAGCAGGGCGGGACCGTGCCGGAGACGGAGGCGGTCGCCTCCGCCGAGACCCCGGCGCCCGAAGAGACCGTCGCGACCGAGGTTGCTGACGAGCCCGCCATCACCGAGACCGCGCCGGAACCCGTCGCCCCCACCGCGGACGAGGCAGCCGACGCGCCGCCCGCCGCCGATGACGAGGACGAGGCCCCCGTCATCGTGGCCGCCCGGCCGCTTGGCCCCGAGCCCACCACGATGGAGGAGCTCCTCGCCGAGCAGAACGCCGACATCAAGAGCTTCAAGCACGGCGATGTCGTCGAGGGCACGGTTGTCCGGATCGACAAGGACGAGATCCTGGTCGACATCGGCGCCAAGTCCGAGGGCGTGGTCAGCAACCGCGAGCTGTTCGGCCGCCACGCGGAGTCGTCGCCCCAGCTGAGCATTGGCGACGTCGTCCTCGTTTACGTGCTCCAGCCGGAGTCGCCCGAGGGCCATGTCGTCCTGTCGCTTCGGCGCGCCGGGCTCGAGCGCAAGTGGCGCGCGATGCAGGAGCAGTTCGAGGCCGGGATCATCATCGACGCCCCGGTCATCGACCACAACAAGGGCGGCCTGATCGTTGACTGCGGCATCCGGGGCTTCGTGCCGATCTCCCAGATCGTGGACTTCCCGCGTCGGCCGCAGAACGAGCAGCCGCGCGACGCCGCGCAGGAGATCGCCGAGAAGCTCCAGCCGTACGTCGGCCGCAAGCTCAGGCTCAAGATCCTCGAGGTCAACCGCAAGGCCAACCGGCTGATCCTCTCGGAGAAGGTCGCCCTCTACGAGGAGCGGCGCGAGAAGCGGGACGAGCTGTTCAGCAGCCTGCAGGTCAATCAGAAGGTCACCGGCAACGTCCGGTCGATCGCGCCGTTCGGCATCTTCATCGACCTCGGCGGGATCGACGGCCTCGTCCACAAGAGCGAACTCTCGTGGAACAAGGTCAACAACCCCGAGTCCGGCTACAAGGTCGGCGACGAGGTCGAGGCTGAGGTCATCGACATCAACCACGAGCGTGGCCGGATCAGCCTGTCGATCCGACGACTGCAGCCCGACCCGTGGGAGAGCACGGTCGCCGACTTCAAGGTTGGCGACGTGATCGACGGCACGGTCACCAAGCTCGTCAACTTCGGCGCGTTCGTCCGCGTCCGCGAGGGCCTCGAGGGCCTGATCCACATCAGCGAGCTGAGCCATCAGCGCGTGGCCCACCCGGGCGACGTGGTCCACGAAGGCCAGGTGCTCAAGCTCAGGATCATCAGCCTCGACTCCGAGCGACATCGCCTTGGCCTCAGCCTCAAGCAGGCCGAGGAGCCGCCGGTTCGGCCCGCCCCGGAGCCCGGGGTCACGCCGTCTCCGGCCCCGTCGGGCGAGCGCCGCGAGCGCCGCGAGCGCCGCGAGCGCCCGGACCGCGGCTACAGCCCGTCGGACACCCAGTCCGAGCCCGAGGGCGGCATCGACACGACCCTGGCCGGGGCGTTCGCCCAGGTTCGGGCGCAGCTCGCCGCTGCCGAGGCCGAGGCGAAGGCCGCCCCCGCGGCGCCCGTCGCGGTTGACGCCCCCGCGGCGCCCGTCGCGGTTGACGCCCCGGAGGCGCCTGCGGCGGAGATCTGAGCCCGGGTCAGTTGTTGGGCTGACCCACCGTTCCGCCTACGACCCGCCGGTTCCCGGCGGGTCGTTCGATTCCGCCGCGGCCGCGGCGCTGTCCCGGCGCTCGCAGGCGCGTGCCGCGGCCGACCGGGTTGGGAGGAGGCGCTGCGGCGGCGCCAGGCCCTTCGGCGCCATGCCGGGGCGGGGGTGCTAGGATGGCTCGCAGGTCGGCGTCCCCCGCGACCGACGCTAGAGCAAGGCACCGCGCATGGACCGCTTCGACAAGTTCACCGACCGCGCGCGCAAGGTCCTGACGTTGGCGCAGGACGAGGCGCAGCGCTTCAACCACAACTACATCGGCACTGAGCACCTGCTGCTCGGCCTCGTCCGTGAGGGCGAGGGGGTGGCTGCCCGGGTGCTCGAGAACATGAACGTCGAGCTGCCCAAGGTGCGGACCGCCGTGGAGTTCATCATCGGGCGGGGCGACCGGCCGGTGGTGGGCGAGGTCGGCCTCACGCCGCGCGCCAAGCGCGTCATCGAGCTGGCTATCGACGAGGCCCGGCGTCTGGGGCACAACTACATCGGCACCGAGCACCTGCTGCTGGGCCTGGTCCGCGAGGGCGAGGGTATCGCCGCGGGGGTGCTCGAGAGTCTGGGCGTCAACCTCGACAAGGTGCGCCACGAGGTGATCCGCGTCCTCTCGCAGAGCTCGTCCGCGAGCCCGGCGCAGGAGACCAAGCGGGCCAGCAAGACCCCGACGGTGGACGCGCTCGGCATCAACCTCACTGAGGCCGCCCGGGCCGACAAGCTGGACCCCGTCATCGGGCGCGAGAAGGAGATCGAGCGGGTCATCCAGATTCTCGGCCGCAAGACCAAGAACAATCCCGCCCTGATTGGCGAGCCGGGCGTCGGCAAGACCGCCATCGCGGAGGGCCTGGCCCACCGGATCGTGTCGGGCGACGTGCCGGACATCCTCCTCAACAAGCGCGTCCTGACGCTCGACATCGGCTCGCTGGTCGCCGGCACCAAGTACCGCGGCGAGTTCGAGGAGCGGCTCAAGAAGATCATCGAGGAGTTGCGCAACACGAACGACGCGATCCTGTTCATCGATGAGCTCCACACGCTCGTCGGGGCAGGCGCGGCCGAGGGGGCGATCGACGCCGCGAACATCCTCAAGCCTCCGCTGTCTCGCGGCGAGCTCCAGTGCATCGGCGCCACGACCCTCGACGAGTACCGCAAGTACATCGAGAAGGACGCGGCACTCGAGCGGCGCTTCCAGCCGGTCATGGTGGAGGAGCCCACGCTCGAGCAGACGATCGAGATCCTCATCGGGATCCGCGATCGGTACGAGCAGCACCACAAGGTCACCATCACCGACGAGGCCGTCCGCGCCGCCGCGGACCTCTCGATCCGGTACATCACGGACCGCCACCTGCCGGACAAGGCGATCGACCTGATTGACGAGGCGTCGAGCCGGGTCCGACTGCGCCACTCCTCCCAGCCGCCGGAGCTCCGCGCGGCGCAGAAGGAGCTGGATCGGCTGAGCAAGGAGAAGGACGCGGCCATCTCCGCCCAGGAGTACGAGCGGGCGGCGATGCTGCGGGAGCAGGAGGCCACCAGCCGGGAGTCGGTGGAACGGCTCCGGGCGGACTGGCAGCAGACCCAGTCGGGCGAGCCGCCCAAGGTGGACGACGAGGAGATCGCCCAGGTCGTGGCGATGTGGACCGGGATCCCGGTCACGCGGATCGCGCAGGAGGAATCGGAGCGCCTGCTCAAGATGGAGGAGGTGCTCCATCACCGCCTCATCGGCCAGGAGGAGGCGATCGAGACCGTCTCGCGTGCCGTCCGCCGTGCTCGCGCCGGCCTCAAGGACCCCAAGCGCCCCATCGGCTCGTTCGTCTTCCTGGGCCCAACGGGCGTCGGCAAGACCGAGCTCGCCAAGGCCCTGGCGGAGTTCATGTTCGGTTCCGAGGACACGCTCATCAAGATCGACATGAGCGAGTTCATGGAGCGCCACAACGTGAGCCGGCTGGTCGGGGCGCCGCCAGGCTACGTCGGGTTTGACGAGGGCGGCCAGTTGACGGAGGCCGTCCGCCGCAAGAGCTACGCGGTGATCCTGCTCGACGAGATCGAGAAGGCCCACGCCGAGGTGTTCAACATCCTCCTCCAGATCCTCGAGGACGGACACCTGTCCGACGCCAAGGGACGTCGCGTGGACTTCCGCAACACGATCATCATCATGACCTCGAACCTCGGGGCCGCGAAGATCCAGACCAACTCGTCGCTCGGGTTCCGCGCCATGGGCGAGACCGCCGAGGCGCGTGAGGCCGCCAGCTACGAGCTGATGAAGGAGAAGGTCCAGGCGGAGCTCAAGCAGAACTTCCGCCCGGAGTTCCTCAACCGGATCGACGCGACGGTCGTGTTCCGGAGCCTCACGGTGGAGGAGATCGGCCGGATCGTAGACCTCATGCTCCAGCGCGTTCGCGACCAGCTCAAGGCGCAGGGCATGTTCCTCGAGGTCACCCAAGCCGCCAAGGAGCACGTGATCAAGCTCGGCTACGACCAGGCATACGGGGCGCGCCCGCTGCGCCGGACGATCCAGAACCTGATCGAGGACCCGCTGGCCGAGCACCTGCTGCTGGGGCGGTACCGCCAGGGCGACACGATCTCGGTGGACCTCGACCCCGACGCCAAGGGCCTCGTGATCGCGGCGATCGAGGCGAAGACGCCCGTCGAAGCCTGACGGCGCGCGGCCCGCCACGGTGCCCCACGCCCAGAGCCGGTACGTCTGCCAGTCCTGCGGCGCGTCCGTCCTGCGCTGGGAGGGCCAGTGCCGCGCCTGCGGAGCGTGGAACTCCCTCGTCGAGACGGTCGTTCGCGAGACGCCGCGGTCGCGCCGCCAGGCGGCGCCCCCGGCCGGGACCAGCGCACCAGTTCCCCTCTCGCAGGCGGCCGACGCCGACGCGATCCGCACGCCGGTGGGGATCGGTGAGCTGGACCGCGTGCTGGGCGGGGGCCTCGTCGCGGGCTCGGTCGTGCTGCTCGGCGGCGAGCCCGGCATCGGCAAGTCCACCCTGCTGCTCCAGGCCGCGGCCGGCCTCGCCGCGCGGACCTCGGTGCTCTACGCCACGGGCGAGGAGTCACCCGGGCAGGTGCAGCTGCGCGCCCGCAGGCTTGGCCTCGCGAGCGGTCGCGCGGGCGACGCGATCCGCGTCGCGGCCGAGACCGGCCTGGGACGGATCCTCGAGCTCGCCCGCGCCGAGCGACCCGGCCTGCTGGTCGTGGACTCGGTCCAGACCGTCGGCTCCGAGGAGCTCGACGGAGCGCCGGGCAGCGTCGGGCAGGTCCGCGAGGTGGCGCTCCGAATGATGGAGCTCGCCAAGGGCGACGGTGTCCCGGTGATCCTAGTGGGGCACGTGACCAAGGACGGCACGCTGGCGGGGCCCAAGACGCTGGAGCACCTGGTCGATGTCGTCCTGAGCGTCGAGGGCGACCGGAGCGGCGCCCTGCGGCTCCTCCGCGCCGCGAAGAACCGCTTCGGCTCCACCGAGGAGGTGGGCGTGTTCGAGATGGGGGAGCGCGGCCTCGTGGAGGTGCCCGACCCGGCTCGGGCATTCCTTGGCGAGCACGACGGCCCGGCGCCCGGGTCGGTTCCCGCCCCCGTGCTCGAGGGGACACGGCCGATCCTGGTGGAGGTGCAGGCCCTTGTGGCCCCGACCGGCGCCCCCGCGCCAAGGCGGACGGCCTCGGGGGTTGACCCCAACCGCCTGGCGCTCCTGGTGGCCGTGCTCGGCCGTCGCGCGGGCATCGGCCTGGCCGGCCACGACGTGTACGCCAATCTGGCCGGCGGTCTCTCAGTGGACGAACCCGGCCTGGACCTCCCGCTGGCGCTGGCGCTTGCCTCTTCGTTCCGCGATCAGCCCGTGGTCGCCGGAACCGTGGCCATCGGCGAGGTTGGCCTGCTGGGCGAGCTGCGCGCGGTCAGCGGGCTTGAGCGGCGGCTGCGAGAGTCCGTTCGGCTGGGCTTCACGCGTGCGGTTGTGCCCAGAGCCGCAGGCCGGGCCTTGACGCGGGTCGAGGGCCTTGACGTGGTGGCGGTGGGCTCGCTCGCGGAGGCGATCCGAGCGGCGGTCTGGGAGGCGCCGGGAGCTGGCGCCCGCGGCCGCTGACGGCCACCCGCTGGCCGGAGGAACGCCTCGGCCAGGTGCGCCCCCGAAGGCCGGCGTGCTAGGCTCGCCCCCTTGCCGCCCGATCCGAGTCGGCGTCGGCACCGGTCTGAGGTTGGCGTGATCCGCACCATTCGCGTCCTCGGCGCAGCGCTTGGGGCCCTGATCGGGCTCGTCCTCGTGGCGGGCGAGCCCGAGCTCCAGCGCTCCGCGTACGGGGGCTTCATCGTGGCCGCCTGGACCATCTCCTGGCTGGTGGTCGGGTTCGGCATCCTGCCGTACCTCACGATCGTGCCGGCGGGCTGGCTGGTCGCCCACGTGCAGGAGCTCTCGACGGCGGAGTTCGTCACCGGGATCCTCGGCCTGTTCATCGGCCTGCTGCTGGGCCTGCTGCTCAGCCTCCCGCTCGCCCAGATCGCAGGCCCGGTCGGGACCTGGCTGCCGCTCGGGATCAGCCTGTTCATGGGCCTGGGCATGATGGGCCTGACGGTCGCCAAGCGGGACGATCTCATCGCGGCCGCCAAGGGCGCCGGGCTCATCCGTCCGCCGCGCTCGGATGTCGCGGACGCGGAGGGCGAGCCGCGGATCGTCGTGGACACCAGCGTGCTCATCGACGGGCGGATCGCCGAGATCGTGGAGTCGGGCTTCGTCTACGGAACGCTGGTCGTGCCGCAGTTCGTGCTCGAGGAGCTCCAGCACATCGCGGACAGCTCCGACACGCTGCGCCGCAACCGGGGCCGACGCGGCCTGGAGATCCTGGCACGGATGCAGCGCGAGGCGCGCACCCCAGTGGAAATCGTGGTGGAGGACACCCCCGGCATCACCGAGGTGGACGCCCGCCTGGTGGAGCTCGCCAAGCGGCGCAGCCGGGTGGTCCTCACCAACGACTACAACCTCAACCGGGTGGCCGAGCTGCAGGGCGTCCGGGTGATGAACATCAACTCGCTCGCGAACGCCGTCAAGCCGGCCGTGCTTCCCGGTGAGGAGCTCCGTGTCCGCGTGATCCAGGAGGGCAAGGAGGCGGGGCAGGGCGTCGGCTTCCTCGACGACGGGACGATGGTGGTGGTCGAGGGCGGCGCGCGACTCAAGGACGCCGACCTGGACGTGACCGTCACCCGCGTCCTCCAGACCGTCGCCGGGCGGATGATCTTCGCCCAGCCGCATCTCCCGTAGCCGTGGAGAGCGGGACGGGGCGTCCGGCGGCCGATGCCGTGGTGGTTGCGGCGGGCACGTCGACCCGGATGCGGGGCGTGGACAAGGCCTTCGCGCTGGTCGGCGGCCGCCCGCTGCTGGCCTGGACGATTGAGGCCGTCGCCACGTCGGTCGCGGTGGAGCGCATCGTGGTGGTCGTCGCGCCCGACCGCGTGGCCGGGCTGCGCGAGGCGGCCTGGCTGCCGTCGCGCGTGGCGTCCGTCGTGGCCGGGGGCGCCACGCGCCAGGCGTCGGTGGCGAACGGCGTGCTCGAGCTGGTCCGTCTCGACCCGGGAGGGGGTCGCCGCCCGGTCCTCGTCCATGACGGTGCCCGTCCCCTCGTGTCGTCGGCCCTCGTGTCGGCGGTGGCAGAGGCGGCGGACGAATTTGGTGCCGCCATCCCCGTGGTGCCGATCGTCGAGACCGTGAAGCGTGTCGGCGCCGGGCTCGTGCTCGAGACGGTCGAGCGCTCGGCGCTGGCGGCGGCGCAGACGCCGCAAGGGGCGCGCCGGCACCTTCTGCTCGAGGCGTGGGCCCGATTCCCCGCCGATGGCGAGCGCCAGTTCACCGATGAGGCCAGCCTGCTCGAGGCCTGTACCATTCGCGTGCATGCGATCCCCGGCGAACCCACGAACCTCAAGGTGACCCTGCCCGACGACCTGCGCCGCGTTCAGGCGGCGCTCGCCCCGGCGCGGCCGCGCGTCGGGTTCGGCCACGACAGCCATCCCTTCGGGCCAGGTGACGGCCTGCGCCTCGGCGGGGTGGAGATCGCGGGCGCCCCGCGCCTGGCCGGCCACTCGGATGGTGACGTGGCGCTGCATGCCCTGGCCGACGCGCTCCTCGGTGCGGGCGGGCTTGGCGATCTGGGGCGGCTGTTCCCGTCAGACGCGCGCACGCCCCGAGGCATCGCGAGCGAGGTGTTGCTACGGGAGGCGGTCGCGGCGCTGGCGGGCGTCGGCCTGCGGCCAGCCTCGGCCGATCTCGTCATCATCGGGGCGCGCCCGCGGCTCGGCCGCCGCCTGGACGAGATGCGCGCCGCCATCGCCGGCCTGCTGGGACTTCCCGAGGCCGCCGTCAACGTGAAGGCATCCACGGGCAATCTCGCCGGCGACGAGGGCGCAGGCCGGTCGATCTCCGCCCGCGCCGTGGGCACACTCGAGGACATCGCATGACCATCCGCCTCCAGGACACGCTCACCGGCGAGACCCGCCCGCTCGAGCCGCTCGAGCCCGGGCACGTCCGCGTGTACTCCTGCGGGCCGACGGTCTACGGCCCCGCGCATATCGGCAACTTCCGGTCGTTCCTGTTCGCGGACCTGCTGGTCCGCTACCTGCGCTATCGCGGTCTGCGCGTCACGTGGGTCATGAACCTGACCGACATCGATGACAAGATCATCCGGGGCGCCGCGGCCGAGGGCATCACCACCGCCGAGCTGGCGGACCGGTATGCCCAGCGCTTCCTGGCCGACGCCGCCGGGCTGGGCATGAGCCGCCCGGACGTCCTGCCGCGCGCCACAGAGCACATTCCCCAGATCGCCGACCTCGTCGGTCGCCTTCGTGACGGGGGCCACGCCTACCGGACCGACGACGGCTCGTGGTTCTTCCGCATCGCCTCGTGGCCGACGTACGGCCGGCTGGCCCGCCTGGACCCCGAGGCCATGCGCGTCGGGGAGCGCGTCGAGTCCGACGAGTACGGCAAGGACGACGTCCGCGATTTCGCGCTCTGGAAGGGCCCCAAGCCCGGTGAGCCGTCGTGGGACACGCCGATCGGCCCTGGCCGCCCGGGCTGGCACATCGAGTGCTCCGCGATGAGCATGACGCACCTCGGTCCGTCGTTCGACATCCACACCGGGGGCGTGGACCTGGTGTTCCCGCACCACGAGGATGAGCTCGCCCAGTCGGAGGCCGCCACCGGGCAGCCGTTCGTGCGGACGTGGATGCACTGCGCGCACCTGCGGCTAGGCGGCGAGAAGATGGCCAAGTCCAGGGGCAACATCGAAAGGGTGGCTGACCTGCTGGCGGCCGGTGCCTCGCCGAGAGCGCTGCGCTACGCGCTGATGGCGGTCCACTACCGGGCGCCGCTCAACTACACGGACGAGTCGCTGCCGGCTGCCGCGGCCGCAGTGGAGCGCTTCGACGCGCTCCTGGCCGCGCTGGCGGCGTACCGCGAGGATCGACCCGACGACCCGACCCTGCCGACCCTGCTTGCCGATATCCGCTCGGGCTTCGAGGCCGGCCTTGATGACGACCTCAACATCTCGGCCGCCATGGCCGCCGTCTTCGATGGCGTCCGGGAACTGAACCGGCGGCTGGCCGACAGATCGGTGTCCAGGCCGGACGCGGCACGGGCGGCAGGCCTGCTGAGGGAGCTCGACGCCGTGCTCGGGATCGCGGCGCCGGCGGCCGACGAGCTGGGGCCCGAGCTTGTGTCCCTGCTCGAGGCGCGGGTCGCTGCCCGTGCGGCCCGACAGTGGAACGAATCTGACCGCCTGCGCGACGAGCTGGCCGCGCGCGGGATCGCGGTGGAAGACACCCGCGACGGACAGCGCTGGCGGCGAGTGGTGACAACCGGTGGCTGACCGACCGCGCAACGACGACCACGGCCCCGCCCGGGGCGGGGCATTCGGCAAGAGCGGGCACGGCGTGCCCCGCCAAGGCGGCGGGCGGCCGCCGATGCAGCGCCCGGGCACGGGCTTCTCTC
>JAKAHL010000314.1 GCA_021815005.1 Chloroflexota bacterium | reverse complement strand
AGACGGTAGGCGAGCATCCCGGCGGGGACCAGCCCGCCGCGCGTGATCGCGAGGACGAGGTCGTGCTCGCGGCCAACGTCGGCGGCAAGCGCGGCCACCAGGCGGTCAAGGTCGTCCCAGGTCAGGACCAGCGGATCCGGCACGCGCCCATCATGCGGCAGGACCCGCGTCCCGCGTTGCGCCCCGGCGTCAGCCCGATGGCGTCGGGGCCGTCGTGGCGGGCGGCGTCGGCAGAGCGGAGGGCGGCGCGGTCGTGGCGGGCGTCGGGCTGGCCGCCGAAGGCACCTTCGAGGCGCCGCCGATGTCGTGGCACAGGACGCACGTGTCGTCGCCGTAGAGCGCGTGGCTGATGGGCAGCGCGCCGACGCTCGAGCTCTGATGGCAGTCGCGGCACTTGAGCCCCTGCGGGTCCGGGTGCGGCTTGATCGGCGGCGGGGACGGGTTGGGCTTGTGGCAGAGCTCGCAGTCCGTCTGGTTCCGGCCCACCATGGAGGTCGGCAGGTGGGCAACGGAGCCGTGGCAGTCCAGGCAGGGCTTGTTCAGGGCCGCGTGCGCCTGCGTGATCTTCGGCCCCTGCGTGGGCTCCTTGTGGCAGTTGGTGCACTCGCTCTCCGGGATGCCGGCGTGCCCGGGCGCCGCCCGGCCGAGCTTGTCGTTGGTGTGGCAGGTCAGGCACGCGGTGAAGCCGGCCAGCGGGTGGCCCATCGCGGGGATCGTCTTGACGGCGCTCGAGCCCCCGCCCTCGTGGCACAGGACGCACTGGGCCGAGGTGGGGATGTGCGCCATGCCCATCTGGAACAGGCCCGCCGAGGGCGAGGCACCCGCCGCGGCAGGGACGCCGGATGCGGCGTCGGACGAGCGCGTGGGGATGATCTGCAGCCAGTTGGCCACCATGAGCGAGGCGAGCATCGCGACGGTGACCAGGTTGAGCAGGATCAGGAGGCGGAGGGTCTTGTCCATACGCCGCTTCACGCCGTCGCCCCTTCCGTCGCCGTCCCAAGCCGGCTCGGCCGGAGGAACGACCCCGTCGCCAGCCCATCGAGCTCGTGCAGGGCCTGGCAGGCAGCGGCGACCGCGCTGGGAACGGCCGCCTCGACGCGGGCCGACAGGCCCAGACCGTCCGCGGTGTCCGCGGCCTGGACGCCCACCAGCGCCACCCTGCGCGGCAGACAGCCGGCGAGTCTGGCCATGGCCAGCAGCTCGCCGACGCCGCCCGGGAGCGTGCGGCCCCACGTGTCAACCGCTGTCTCGATGGCGTCCCCGGGCAGCACGCTCACCGTGCCGGCCGGCTGGCCCAGGTCCACTGCGTCCAGGACCAGCAGGCTGCGCGCGCCCTCGACGTGGGGAAGGAGGTCCAGCCCCAGGATGCCGCCGTCCACGAGGCGGGTGGCGCCCGGCAGGGCACCCGGATCGCGCGCCGCCACCGAGCGCAGCTCCTCCACGAGGCGCACGCCCACGCCGTCGTCGCGGCGCAGGACGTTGCCCACCCCGATCACCACGGCCGGGCCGTCCGGCGCGCCGATCATGCGTGCGCCTTCGCGGTGGCCTGCTCGAGGACCTCGGGGCCGCCGTCGCGGGACTCCACGATCTCCTCGCGCGTCGGGAACTTGAAGCCCGTGATCATGCTGGACACCACGCCCACGTTCTCGATGTGGTCCACCAGCACGCAGCTGTACACGTGGAACAGCGCGATGGCGAGGATCAGCCACATCGTGAGGTGGTGGATCAGGCGGAGCATCTGCGGCCCGAGCAGCTCGCGCAGCCAGGCGAAGCCCGTGGCGCCGGGCTCGGCGCCCATCAGCCCGTCGAGCGCGAAGCCCGTGACGGTCTCCACGAGCAGCAGGGCGAACAGGGCCAGGTACGCGGCGGCCGCGAGCTGGTTGTGGCCCAGGACCTTGGGGATCTCCCGGCGGACGAAGCCGTAGAACCCCGCCTGTCGGAACAGCTCGGTGAGCTGCCGGCGGTTGGTCGGGATGAACGCGGTCCAGCGGACGAAGCGGTTGCCCGCCAGCAGGTAGACCGTCCGGACGACGCCCGAGAGCAGGAACGTCAGGGCCGTGATGATGTGGATCATCCGGATGGTGGTCATGACGTTGCCGCCCGGCGGGAGCAGGAACGGGTCCGCGATATAGCCGCCGGTGAGGCTGAGCGTGACGATGCAGGCGGCCGTCAGCCAGTGCGTGACCCGCACCGGCGCCTGCCAGATGTACACCGCGACGCGATCGTTCGGGCGCTCAAGCCCGTGGTGGGCCTCCGGACCTTCCGCTGCCGCCGTGTCGGCGGTGACCGCGGCGGGCATCGCCCGGACGTCATCGAGCGCTGTCATCGGATGCCCTCCACGGTGTGCGGGAGCGTCCCGCCGGGCGTGCCCCGCCGGGGGCCGAAGACGTGGGCCGCGCAGCCGGAGCACGGAGCGAACGAGTGGACGACGCGCAGCGCCTCGAGCGGACGGGCGGGATCCGCCACGGCGATGCCGACCAGCGCCGCCTCGACCGGCCCGCGCAGGCCCGTGGCGTCTCGCGGCGACAGGTT
>JAKAHL010000313.1 GCA_021815005.1 Chloroflexota bacterium | reverse complement strand
GGTGGGGTCTCAATGAGGACGTGGTGGCCTTCGCGGATCGCTTGGCTGGCGCCGGGTTCGCGATCGCGGCGCCCGACCTGTACCACGGCGACGTCGTGGACACGGTCGAGGCGGCCGAGCGGCGGGCGGCCCGGCTGGACGCGGCCGAGGGCGTGTCCGTCGTCCGCGCTGCCATCGCGGACCTCGAGGCGAGGCTGGGGCCCGGCGGGCGAATGGCGGTGCTCGGGTTCTCGCTGGGCGCGTCGTTCGCGGTTGGCGCGGCCGGCCCCGCGATCCGCGGGACGGTCCTCTACTACGGCACCGGCGACCCCGCCGACGCCAACGGATCGCAGCCGGTCCTCGGCCACTTCGCCGAGACGGACCCGTACGAGAACGAGGCGTGGGTGGCCGAGTTCGAGGCCGCCGTCCGATCGCGCGGCCACGAGACCGCGTTCCACCGCTACGCGGGCACGGGCCACTGGTTCGCGGAGCCGTCGCGCGAGGCCTACCGCCCGGAGGCGGCGGAGGTCGCGTTCGGGCGCACGCTGGCCTTCCTCGAGCGGACGCTGCGCGGCTGAGGCTGGCCCGGGCGTTCGGCCGGCGCTCGAGCGGACGTCGGCCTTCCTCGCCAGACTGGACGCGTGAACGGGCGCTGCTGGCCCCTGGTCACGCGTCAGGCGATCGCCACCGGACGCTCCAGCGCCGCGTCCGGCCGGAACCGGCGGTCCACGAGCACCCGCACGACGTAGGTGATCTCGAGACCCGCGCCGTCGAATGACGGGGCGGCGTCGGGCGGGATGGCCAGATGCGCCTCCGCGCCGCCCGAGAGCGAACCCGCCGCGAGGCTCGCCGAGGCCACGATGCCCTCGTCCCCGTTCGGCGCGTTGGTGCGTCGGTGCAGCTCGATCCGAACGTTCCCGTCCGGCGCGCCCGGCCAGCGCGTCGCCACCACGAGGAGCGACCCGGGGGCGGCCGGCAGCGGCGTCGTGATCGAGATCGTCGCGCCGCCCGGCGCCGCGTACGTGTCGAGCATGGCGAGCCCGCCCTGCTTGCCCACGCCGGCGCGGATCAGGTCCGGGTGCTGGAGCACCGGCAGCAGGCAGGCGACGAACGGGTCCTCGTGCAGCGCCACGTCCCAGCGGGCGTCCAGCGCCCACGCCACGATCGCCTCGCCAAGGTGGGCCTGCGGCGGGCCGAGAGGCGGCGCCGGGACCGTGAAGGTGGTCTCGAACACGGCTCCGGGCTCGAGGGTGAGCGGCAGCGGCACCTCGGCGAACGGCAGCTGCTCGAAGATCTCGCCGTCCGCCTGCACCCAGCTCTCGGTCGTCGTGGTGTTGGTGGCGGGGTTGTGGCTCGAGGTGCTGCGCCGCTGCTCGGTCAGCTTGCAGCCGATCAGGCGGACCGCGGCGCCGCGCGCACGGATCTCCTGGCCGGCCTGCACGCTCAGGTGGGCGGTGACGGCCTCGCCGACGCGGACCGGGCCGCTCAGCTCGATGCCGCCGACGAGGTCGCCGCCGGCCGGCCGCACCAGCTCCTCGATCCGCACGCCGTGCAACGGGTGCGAGCCCGACGGGCCGGCGAGCCGGTGCCCGTCCACCGCGTCGAACGGCGACGGGCTGGAGCCCTTGCGGCCGCCCCACGCGAGCGACGACCCGAGGCCGTTGCCGATCGAGATGCCCATGCCCGGTCTCTCCCTGGACGGCGCGACGTGCGCCCGTCCGATGATCGCACCGGCGCGGGCGGCGCGAAGCCGGCACCCGACGGCCCGGCGCCCCCGGCTCCGGTTGGCAACGGTCCCCAAGGCTCTGTCCCGGAGCGCTCGCCCGGGTTACCTTGGACGCATGACCGCCTCGACGCCCGCCGCCCCGCCCACGCCGCCGACGCCTGAGGATCTCGCGAGATACCGCGAGAACCTCCAGGGCGAGGTGGACGCGATTGCCCTCTACACCCAGCTGGCCGCCCTTGAGCACACCCCGACCCTCAAGGACTTCTACACGCGCATGGCCGCCACCGAGGAGGTCCACGCCAGCGTCTGGCGCGCCCGCCTGCGCGAGGCCGGCCAGGACCCGGCCGCCGTCAACGTGGGCTGGCGGACGCGGGTCCTGATGTCCGTCGCGCGGAGGTTCGGGCCGGGCCTCGTGGTGCCGACCATCGCCGAGCGCGAGTCGGCCGAGCAGGCCGCCTACGACGACCAGCCCGAGGCCCTCGCGAGCATGCCCGGCGACGAGCGGTCGCACGCTCGCCTGTTCCGCGAGCTCGCCGGCGGCAACGGCGTCGAGGGCGGCACGATCGCCCGCATCGAGGGCCGCCATCGGGCGGGCGGCGGCAACCAGCTGCGGGCGGCGGTCCTCGGCGCCAACGACGGCCTGGTGTCCAACCTGTCCATCTCCATGGGCGTGGCCGGCGCGTCCGGCGGCGGGCACGCGGTGCTCATCGCGGGCCTCGCCGGCATGCTCGCGGGCGCGCTGTCGATGGCGATCGGCGAGTGGCTCTCCGTCCAGAGCGCCCGCGAGCTGTTCGCCCACCAGGTCAAGGTGGAGCGCGAGGAGCTGCTCACCGTCCCCGACGAGGAGGA
>JAKAHL010000032.1 GCA_021815005.1 Chloroflexota bacterium | reverse complement strand
CTTGCCGGGGGCCGGCCGGCCGCGCCCGTCGAGGCGCTGGCCGAGGCGGCCCTGGTGCGGCTGGCCGCCTTCACGGACCCGGCGGCCGAGGGCGGTCCGGTGCCGCCCCGGGTGGTCAACGCCACCGGCGTGGTCCTGCACACGAACCTCGGGCGGGCGCCCTGGCCCGCAGCGGCCGTTGCCGCCGCCACCGCCGCGGCGGCGTCATACGGCTACCTGGAGCTCGACGAGGTGACCGGTCGGCGCGGGCCTCGCTTCCGCGCGGCCGAGGGGCACCTCGCGGCGCTGGCAGGGGCCGAGGCGGGCCTGGTGGTGGGCAACGCCGCGGCGGCGCTGTTGCTCGCGGTTGGCCTGGCCGGGCGCCGGGGGGCCGTGGTGGTCTCGCGCGGCGAGCTGGTGGAGATCGGCGGCGGCGTGCGCATCCCGGAGGTGATCGCCCGTGCCGGCGCGCGCCTCGTCGAGGTGGGCACCACGAACCGGACGCGCGCGGCCGATTTCGTCGCCCCTCTGGCGGAGGGGCGCGCGCGGCTGGTCCTGCGCGTCCACCCGTCGAACTTCGCGGTCACCGGGTTCGCCGAGTCGGCCGATCTGGCCGAGGTGGCGGCGATCGCGCACGCCCACGGCGCGCTGGTCGTTGACGACCTCGGCTCGGGCGCGCTCCTCGACACGGCCGCCTTCGGCCTCGCCCACGAGCCCACGCCCTCGGAGCGGCTGGCGGCGGGCGCGGACGTGGTGGTGTTCAGCGGCGACAAGCTCGTCGGCGGGCCGCAGGCGGGGCTGATCGCCGGGCGCGCGGACCTCATCGCCCGTCTTCGCCGAGACCCGCTGGCCCGCGCGATGCGGCCCGACAAGGCGATCCTCGCCGGCGTCGCCGCGACCCTCGGCCTGTACCGCGCCGGTCGGGCCGCCACCGATGTCCCGGTGTGGCGGGCGATCGGGCGGTCCGCCGGCGGGCTGCGGGCCCGGGCAGCGGCGATCGCGGCGGAGGTCGGCGGGGGCGTGGAGGTCGTGGCGCTCGAGAGCGCGGTCGGCGGCGGGTCGCTGCCGGGCCAGACGCTGCCGTCGTTCGGGGTGGCGGTCCGCGACGCGTCGCCGGACCGGGCGGCCGCCGCCCTCCGCCGCGGCCCCGACCGCATCCTGGCGCGGATCGAGGGCGATGTCCTCGTCTGCGACCTGCGGACGGTGGAGCCCGAGGACGACGCGCTGCTCGCCCGACGGCTGGCCGGGCTGGCGGCGCGGTGAGGCGAGGTCGCGGCGCATGAGCGTCGTCGTGGGCACAGCCGGGCACATCGACCACGGCAAGACGACGCTTCTGCGCGCGCTCACCGGGATCGACGCGGACCGGCTGCCCGAGGAGCAGCGCCGGGGCATGACGATCGACGTCGGGTACGCGCACCTGGCGCTCCCAGGCGGGGCGGCGCTGGACTTCGTGGACGTCCCGGGCCACGACCGGCTGGTGGGGAACATGCTCGTCGGGGCAGGCGAGATCGACGCGGCGCTGCTCGTGGTGGCTGCCGACGACGGGCCGTCCGCGCAGACGCTCGAGCACCTCGGCCTGCTGGACGCGCTGGGGATCCGCGACGGCCTCGTCGCCGTGACGAAGGCCGATGCCGCAGGCGAAGCGCGGGCCGCCGAGGTGGCCGCCGAGGTGGCAGCGCTCCTCGCGCGGACGACCCTCGCCGGGTCGCCGGTGCACGTGGTGGCGTCCACCACGGGGGCCGGGATCGACGGGCTCCGGGCGGCGCTGTCGTCGCTGGCCGAGCGGGTGTCGGCACGGCTGGCGGCCGAGGCGGCGGAGTCGGGCGGGCCGCGGCTGGCGATCGACCGCGCGTTCCGGGCCCGCGGGCGCGGCGTCGTGGTCACCGGCAGCCTGCGCGGCGGGCGCGTGGCCCCGGGCGACGAGCTCCGCCTGGTCCCCGGCGAGCGCGTGGTTCGGGTCCGCGAGGTGCAGGCGCGCGGGGCGCAGGTCCCGGTGTCGGACGGCGGTCGGACCGCGCTCCTGCTGGCGGGCGTGGACCTCGATGACGTCCCGCGCGGGGCGGTGTTGACCACGGACCCCGCGGTGGTCGAGACCTCGAGGATCATGGTTGCGATGCGAGCACCGGCGGGTCTCGCGGTCGCCGGGACGCGGTTCGCGCTGCCCGCCGTCCCCGCCGATCGCGATCGGCTGCGGCTTCACATCGGCACCGCGCAGGCGGGAGCGCTCGTCGTCCGCGGGCCCCGCGAGGCCATCGACCTGCCCGGCGGGTCGTCGCTCGCGATCCTGCGCCTCGACGAGCCCGTTGCGGCTGCGCCCGGCGACCGCTTCGCGCTCCGTCGGCCCTCGCCGGGAACGGCGGCCGGGGGCGGTGTCCTCCTCGACCCGCAGCCGGCGCGCGGCATCTCGCGCCGGCGCCTGACGCCCGAGCGCGCCGCAGCCCTGGCGGCTGATCCCGGCAGCGGCTCGGCGCGGCTCGACCTCCATGGCGGTATCGCCACAGGCGGGACGACGCGCCTCGCGCCCGATGTCGCGGCGGTGCTGGACGCCAGTGCCATGCGCCTCGTGGCGGGGCACCACGCGGCCAACCCCGCCCTGCCGGGCATACCGCTCCCGGCGCTTCGCGGCGAAGTGGCGCGCGTGGCCCGGCGGCAGGTGACCCTCAACCGCGCCGCGGCCGACGGTGTGGCCGCGGACCGCATCGCCGCCCTCGTGACCCACGGGGCGCTGGCCCGGGACGGCGACACGGTCCGGGACGCGGCAAGGGCCGCCGGACTCCCGCCCGACGTGCTCGCCGCCATGGACCGGCTGGAGGCGGCGCTCGCGGTGGCGGCACCGCCGGCCCTGGCCGAGGCCGCCCGTGCCGCCGGCTGCCCTCCCGCGGGCGTCAAGGCGCTCGAGGCGGCCAACCGGATCGTCCGGCTCGAGGACGACCTGGCGTGGGCCGCCGCCACCTACCGCGAGCTGAGCCGCAAGGCGCTCTCGATGGCCGCGGTCGGCCCCCTCTCGCCCGCCGCCTTCCGCGACGCCACCGGCACCAGCCGCAAGTACGTGCTGGTGATCCTCGAGGACCTCGACCGCCGCGGCCTGCTGCGCCGCACGGACGCCGGCCACGTGCTCGGGCCGCGGACGCTGGCGCGCATGGCGGAGCGGGCGGCCCGGCAGACGCAGGGTGGCGACGCGTCGTGACCGGGCGTGACGCGACGGCCGCGATCGTCCTCGCCGGCGGCGCCTCGTCGCGGTTCGGTGGCGACAAGCTGGCCGCGGGGCTCGACGGGCGCCCGCTCCTCCACCACGCGCTGGCGGCGGTGGACGCCATGGCGGCGACGGTCGTGCTCGTGCTGGCGCCGGGGGCCCTGGCGCCGACGCTCCCGCCGCTCCGGGCGATCCTTCTCGTGGCGCACGACCTCGAAACCCACCAGGGCCCACTGGCCGGGCTGGCGGCCGGGCTCGCCGTGCTGCCGCCAGACGCCGAGCGCGTCATCCTCGTCGCCGGCGACATGCCCTCGCTGGTGCCGGCGGTGCTCGGCCTCCTCGTCGATGCGCTGGACGTCGCCCCGGCGGCCGGCGCGGCACGGCTCGAGGCGGAGCCCCTGGCGCCGCTGCCGCTCGCGCTGCGGACGCCCGCGGTCCGGCCGGTGGTCGCCGGGCTCCTAGCCGATGGCCGGCGGGCGCTGCGCGGCGTGCTGGACCGCGTGCCCGTGCTCGTCGTGGGCGCGGCCGCTTGGCGCGCGCTCGACCCCGACGGCCTGACACTCCGCGACGTGGACACGCCGGGCGACCTGGGCGCGCACTGACCACGCCGGCCGGCCCACCGATGGACGCCGCCGCCTCGTCAGTCCAGCCCGGGCGCCTCGTGTACCGGCACGCCCTCGACGAATGTGCCGACCACGCGGGCGTCGCCGATCGGCCCCGCCGCCTCGTCGAACAGGTCGCGGTCCAGCACTACGAAGTCGGCCAGCTTGCCCGCTTCGAGCGTGCCCGCCTCGTCGAGGTGCTGCGCGTGGGCCGAGCCGGCGGTGAACGCCCGGAGCGCCTCCGCTAGGGAGAGCCGCTCGTCGGGCAGGAACGGCGGGTGCTGCCCGCGCGCCTCGGGCGAGATGCGTGTCACCGCGGTCTCGATCTCCAGCAGCGGGTCAGGCGTGGACACCGACCAGTCGGAGCCCATCACCAGCGTCGCGCCGTGGCGCAGCAACGAGCGGAATGGGTACTGCCGCGCAGCGGCGCCGGCGGGCAGGAACGGCAGCGTGAGCTCGGCCATCTGGTCCTCCTCGACCGCCCACAGGGCCTGGGCGTTGGGGAGGGCGCCGAGCTGGCGGAAGCGCGGCAGGTCGTCGGGGTGGACCACCTGGAGGTGCGCGAGCGTCGGCCGCGTGTCGGTCCAGCCGTTGGCGCGCCGAGCGGCCTCCACGGCGTCGAGCGCCTGGCGGACCGCGCGATCGCCCAGCGCGTGGAAATGCGGCTGGAACCCGAGCGCGTCGAGCCGGACGACGGCCGCGCTGAGCAGCTCCGGGTCGATGAAGTCCATGCCGCGGTTGGCGGTCGCGTGCCCGTGGCCGTCACGGTACGGGTCGAGCATCGACGCGGTGTGGTTCTCGACGATCCCGTCCGCCATCAGCTTGACGCTCGTGGCGGCGAAGCGCCCGAGCCGGCCCGCGGCCCGCCGCTCGACGAACTCGTCGATCTGCTCGAGGCCGCGGTCCCGCTCCCACCACTGCGCCCCGACGACGCGGAGCGTGAGCTCGCCCGATGCCGCCAGCGCCAGGTAGGCAGCCTGGTCCGCGGCCGTCAGCCACGCGTCCTGCGCGTTGGTGATGCCGAGGCTGTGCAGGTATCGCTGGCTCTCGAGGAGGGCGGCCCGGAGCTCGGCGGGCGTGGGACGCGGGATCAGCCGCTCCACCAGCCGCGCCGCGCTCTCATGCAGGGTGCCGATGGGCGTGCCGTCGGGATCGCGGGCGATACGGCCGTGCGCCGGGTCGGGCGTGGCGGCGGTGATCCCCGCCAGCTCCAGCGCGCGCGAGTTCACCCACGCGTCGTGGCCGTCCCGGTTGGGGAGGTAGACCGGCCGGTCCGGAACGACGCGGTCGAGGTCCTCTCGGCGCGGCAGGCCGCCGGGGAAGTCCGCCAGCGACCAGCCGCCGCCCTGGATCCACTCGACCTCGGGGTGCGAGGCCGCGTAGGCCGCGACGATCGCGAGGTACGCCTCGCGGCCACGCGCGTCGTGCAGCTCGCAGCGGATCCGGGCGAGGCCGCCGATGGTGGGGTGCACGTGCGAGTCGCCGAAGCCCGGCGCCACCGTCCGGTCGCGCAGGCCGATGACGCGCGTGTGCGGGCCGACCCAGGCGGCAACGGCCGCGTCGGTGCCCACGGCCGCGATGCGCCCGTCGCGGACGGCCATGGCTCGGGCCCAGGACCCGGCGCCGTCGGCGGTGAACAGCCGTCCCCCGGTCAGGACGAGGTCGGCGTGCGCGGGGTTCTTCATGGAGCGGAGGATGCGCGTGCGGCGAGGCGCCCGGCGGCCCCGTTGCGCCCGGCGGCCGCGCGTCCGTCCCGGTCCTGGCACGGCGCGTAGGCTTCGTCCCTTGGACGGCGCCGCCAGGCACCTGCCGCCCGCCAGGAGGAGCGATTCCATGGCCAGCGTCCATCTGATCCACGCCGGGTACACCGGCGAGCGCGTCGCGTCGTCGATCGTGCTGGTCCGCGACGGTGACGCCCGGATCGTGGTGGACCCGGGGATGGTGCGGTCGCGGTCGCTGATTCTGGACCCGCTGGCGACGCTGGGCGTGGCGCCGGAGTCGGTGACGCACGTGTTCCTCAGCCACCACCATCCCGACCACACGGTCAACGTCGCGCTGTTCCCCAACGCCGAGGTGGTGGACTTCTGGGCGCGCTACGTCGGCGACCGGTGGCTGGACCACGAGGGGGACGGCTACCGCCTGGCCCCGCACGCGCAGCTCTGGCTGACGCCCGGCCACACCAACGAGGACGCGTCGCTGGTCGTTGAGGCGGACGACGCCGTCTACGCGATGACGCACGCCTGGTGGCACGCCGACCGGACGCCGGAGGCGGACCCGCTGGCCGACGACCAGGTGGCGCTCGAGGCCTCGCGGGCGCGGCTGCTGGCGGCGGCGGACGTGATCATCCCGGGGCACGGCGGCCCGTTCCGCGTGCGCGGCTGAGGGGCAGGGCCGGGTCCGCGCTGCCGACCGGCCGCGCCGGGTCCGCCGCCGACCCCCGCGCCGGGGCTCCCGGCGTTTCTCAACTATCCTGCGGTGCATGCGCGGGCCTGTGGCGCTCGTCGGCGCCGGCGAGTTTCTGGACACGATGGCGGAGTTCGACCGCGGCCTCCTCGCCGCCACCGGCCGTGCCCACCCGCGGGTGGTGATCCTGCCCACGGCCTCGGCCAACGACGGCGAGGCGGTGTTCCAGGGCTGGGCCGATCGCGGCGTGGCGCACTTCTCGGGACTGGGCGCCGAGGTGGAGCCGGTCCTGGCTCGCACCGCCGAGGAGGCGCGCGACCCGGCGGCGCTCCAGGCGGTGGGCGAGGCCGACCTGGTCTACCTCTCGGGTGGGGACCCGCGCCACCTCCTGCGCGTCCTGCGCGAGTCGCCCATGGGCGACTCGCTTGCCAGCGCCCACGCGCGCGGCGCCGTGCTCGTCGGGTGCTCGGCCGGGGCCATGGCGCTCGCGGGCCGTTCGATGGCCTTCTGGTCGTTGCCGATGCTGCCGTTTCCCATGCCGTTCCCGATGCGGTGGCAGCCCGCGCTGGGACTGGCCGACGGCATCGTGGTGCTGCCGCACTACGACGCGGTCCCCGAAGCGTTCTCAGCGTGCATCGCCCTGCAGGCCCCCCGAGGGTCCGTGGCGTTCGGCATCGACGAGAACACCGCCGTCGTCGGTCGTGACGGGGCATGGCAGGTCCACGGCTCCGGCCGCGTCACGGTCTGGCGGGGTCGGCGGCGCGAGCGCTTCCGCCGCGGCGAGGCGTTTCGGGCCTAGGGCCGGGGAGCCCGCGGGGTCGCCCGGGTGCGCGCCGCGCGGACGGGCTGCTCAGTCCGGCCTGATCTGCCGGTAGCAGTCGCTGCAGTAGACGGGCTTGTCCATGCGTGGCTTGAAGGGCACCTGTGCCTGGTTGCCGCAGCTGGTGCAGACGGCCACGAAGTACTCGCGCGGCGCGTGCTCGTCGGCGCGCTCGTACCCGCGCGGGCTGCCGGAGGTCCGATCGCCGCCCGTGGTGTCGCGCGTCGCACGGCGGTAGGCACGGCAGGAGGCACAGCGTTTGGGCTCGGACGTGAACCCCTTCTGAGCGTAGTACTCCTGGTCGGCGGCGGAGTGGATGAACTCCACGCCGCAATCGACGCAGGTCATGGTCCGATCGACGTACGTCACGCGACAAGCTCCTCCCGGGCGCGGGGGCTGCGGGGTGCGTGCCGCCAGGGAGGAATCCGGAGACGCTGCAGCCGGCGGGGAGTCAGCCGGTCCACGGCCCACGGATCCGAGCTGACTCCAAGACGGGGCGCACCGGTGGTGGAGCGTCCAACGTACACCGCGGTTACCCGGCGGAGGCGTTAAGGGTTCGTTGCAGCGTTGGGCGACCTCGCCCGGCCCGCAGCGGGCGCCGGGCGCGGCGTATCGGCTCGCGCCGCGCGCCGGGGCGAGGTCCGCTCCCGCCGGTGCCCAAGGCCCGACAGGCAACCTGTCACAATGACGGACGAGATTCGGCGGGCGACCGGGAGCGATGGGGGCGCCCGGCGCGCAGCCGGGTCCCGCTGGCGACCACCGGCCCGATCTCGCGCTCGCCCGCCGTCCCGTGCGGCTGGCAGGCCGGGAAGGCGAGGACGGCCGCACGCGGGGCCCGGTCGGCCCGTCTCGCGCAACAATGCCGGTCCGGCGGCAGGGGCTGGCACAGTGGGGCTGGCACGGTGGAGAGGGAGGGCTCGAGGCGCATGCTCCGGCTGCTGCACACCGCGAACGTCCGCCTTGGCGCGCGGCACGAGGACCTGGGCGACGCCGGGGCCGCCATGCGCGAGCGGCAGCACGCCGCGCTCCGTGCGGCAGTTGACGCCGCCATCGGGGAGCGCGTGGGCGCGGTGCTCGTGGCGGGCGATCTGTTCGACTCGAACACGGCCTCGCGGCGGACCGTGGAGCGCGCAGCGGCCGAGCTCGCGCGGCTGGCCGCCGCCGGCATCCGGATCGTGCTGGTGCCCGGGGACCATGACCCCTACACGCGCGCCTCCGTCTACCGCTCCCACGATCTGCCCGGGCTGGTGGGCGGCGACATGCTGACGGTGCTCACGCCAGCTGCGCCGTGGGTCCTCCTCGAGGCGCTCGGGGTGCTCGTCGTGGGTCCCGCGGACCCGGCCCGCCCGTCGCCCGGGCCGTTCGCGGACCTCACGGGGGTGGCCGTTCCACCCGCCGCGTGGCGCGTCGGCGTGCTCCACGCCGTGCCGGGTGACGGCCCGGGCAACGTGCGCGAGACGGCGCTCGCGGCCAGCGGCCTTGACTACGCTGCGCTCGGCGGCGAGGCCGCGGCGTCGAGCGGGCGCGCCGGCACCACGACCTGGGCGGTCCCCGGCTCGCCGGAGCCGGTGTCGCTCCGCCATGACGGGCCAGGCACGGTCACACTGGCTGCGTTCGACGACCGCCCGGACGGCAAGTCGGTGCGGCTCGAGTCGCGCGTGGTGGGCACGGCCCGCCACGGCGTCCTCGCGGTGGACGTCTCCGGGCTGGCCTCGCAAGAGGACCTCGTGGCACGCCTGCTGGCGGTTGCCGACCCGGGGCTGGTCCTTGACGTGCGCCTGACTGGCGAGCGGCCGGACGACCTAGTGCTGGACCCCGCGGCGGCCGAGGACGCGGTGCGGGGGCGGTTCCTCCGCGCGCGTTTGGACGACCGAAGCCGTCCCCCGCTGACCGCGGGCGCCCTCCCGCCACCCGAGACCGTCCTCGGCGCGTTCATCCGCAACATCGAGGGCCGTATCGCGGAACTCGAGGCAGGCGCGGCGGAGCCGCCCGACGAGGCCGCGGAGCTGCGCGAGATCCTCCGCATGGGACGTCGGCTCCTGGCCGGCGAGGCGGTTGCGCTGTGAGGATCACCAGCCTCTCGCTGCGCAACGTGGGGCGCCACCGCGACGCGGAGTGGACGCTCTCGCCCGGGCTGACCGTGGTCCGGGGTCCCAACGAGTCGGGCAAGTCAACGCTGCTGCGGGCCATCGAGCTCGGGCTCACCCGGTCGGCAACCAGCACCGCGCCGGACCTCGCCGGCCTGCGCAGCTGGGACGCCGCGGCCGACGAGTCGCCCGCCGTGGCGATGTCGTTCGCCTGGGAGGACGACGAGGGGCTTGGCCGCACGGGCCGGCTCGCCAAGGTGTTCGCCGGGCCGGCGGGCAGCACCCTGCTCGAGCTCGACGGGCAGGTCGTCGCGGACCCGGCGCGTGCCGAGCAGATGCTGGCGGACCTCTCGGGCGTGCCCAGCGAGGGGTTCTTGCGGTCCACCGCGTCGGTGCGGCAGGCGGAGCTCGCCGATCTCGATCGGGACGAGCAGACGCTCCGCGAGCGGCTGGCCGCCACGATCAGCGGGGCAGACCGGGGCACGGCCCGGGCGCGCCGAAGGCTCGGGACGGCCATCGCGGAGCTGGCACCCCGGAACGGCGGCCCCGGCCGCCTGGGCACGGCCGCTGACGCGGTGGCGGACGCGGAGCGGCGGCTGGCCACCGGCGAGGAGGGGCTGGCACGGCTCGAGCAGGACCGCGACGCGCACGCTGCCGCCCGTGAGCGCCGAGCAGAGGCCGAGGCCGCGCTCGCGCAGCGCCGGGCGCAGCTCGAGACGGCCCGCCAGGCGGAGCGCGTCCGCGCCCAGTTGGAAGACGCCCGGGCGCGGCACGAGCGTTACGCGGAGGCGGTCGCCCTGCGCGACGAGCTGGCCGAGCTGGAGGCCACCCACCCGTCGGCGACACCCCTGCGGGAGCTTCGCCCGGCGGTGGAGCGCCTGCGCTCGCTCGACGCGCGGATCGCCACGCTTGAGCGGCTGCTCGCCGACGAGGTCCACGTGGACTTTGACCTGGCTCCCGAGACGCGATGGCGACCGAGATCGCGCGCGGGCCTGCTGCTCGTGGTGGTCGGCCTCGCGCTTGCGGCAGCCGGGGTCGTCAGCGCCGGCGTGCTCGGCGGGGCGCTTGGCGTGATCGTCGCCGCGGTGGGCCTTGCTTTGCACGCGACGGCCATCCGGGCGCGTGACGCCGACCGCGCCACCCGCCAGATGCGCGACGAGGAGGTGGCCCGCCGGCTGCGGGGCCGGTCCGACTGGGAGGAGGAGCTCCGCCTCGGGCGCACCGAGCGAGACGGGGTGCTGGCGAGCCTGGGCCTGCCCGGCACGGTGGAGGCGGAGGAGCGGCTCGCGGCCGAGATTGCGCACGTCGCCCGGATCGACGCGGGCGTCGGCCGTCTGGCGGATCTCGTGGGCAGCGAGCGGCCGGATGCGCTGCCGGCCAAGCGAGACGGCGCCGCGGCGGAGGTCCAGGCCGCCGAGGCAGACCTCACGGCGCTCGGGCCCATCGCCAGGGAGCCCCGGGCGCGAGAGCGGCTCGAGGCCGAGGTCCGCGACGCCGTGGCCGTCGCCGATCGGGCGCGCGACGACGAGGCCGCGGCCAGGGCGCGCGTGGAGCAGAACCCCGTCAACGCGGAGGACGTCGCCGGGCTCGCCGAGCGCCTCGCAACGTGGCGGGCCGATCTCGCCCGGCTCCGCCGGGGGGAGAGGATCCTCGCCCGCACCCTCGCCGAGCTCGACGCCGCCGAGCGGGCCACGATGGCCCGCGCCACGCGCTTCCTCGAGCGGCGCATGGTCGGCGACCTCGCCCGCGTCACGGGCGGCCGCTACCGCGAGATCCGCATCGACGACGGCGGCCTCGGGTTCGACGTCCGGTCGGCGGAGCGCGGCGACTGGGTGCCGGTGACGGCCCTGTCCCGCGGCACGCTCGACGCCGTGTACCTGGCCGCGCGCATCGCCCTCGTCCGGCTCGTGACGGGCGACCGGCGGCCCCCGCTGCTGCTCGACGACCCGCTGGTCTCGCTCGACGACGACCGCTCGCGTCGCGCCCTGGCGGCGCTCCGAGAGCTGGCCGCGGACTTCCAGGTGGTGTACCTGACCGCGTCGGACCGTTTCGACGCGGTCGCGGACCAGGTCATCACGCTCGCGGGGCCCGAGGGGGTGGCCGATTCCTGAGGTGGACGCGGGCCTCGCCACCGTCGTCCTGGGGCTGACCTCCGCGCTCGCCTGGGGCACCGGCGACTTCGGCGGGGGGCTGATCAGCCGCCGCGTGCCGCTGTTCGGGGTCGTCGCCACGACGCAGGTCGTCGGCATGGTGGTCGCCCTCGCCATCGCCCTCGGTCGCGGCGAGCCGGTGCCGAACGGCGCGGACGTCCTCTGGTCGGCAGCCGCGGGCGTGTGCGGCGTGGCGGGCATGACCCTGCTGTACCACGGCCTCGCGGTGGGGCGGATGGGCATCGTCTCGCCCACCGCGGGCGTGGTCGGGGCGGCGGTGCCGGTCGCCGTCGGGTTT
>JAKAHL010000312.1 GCA_021815005.1 Chloroflexota bacterium | reverse complement strand
CCGGCGACGCGGGGCGGACCGCCGCGCCGTCCCAGAAGGCCGCGCCGCGGCCCCCGCGACCGAAGCTGTCCAAGGACGCGTACCGGCGGCGCAGCGAGGCCCTCAACACCGAGCTGTCCCGCCTCGGGCTCCGCCGGTCGCAGCTCGAGCTCCAGGTGGCCCAGCCCGCGGTCGCCGCCAACTTCGTGGAGATGCGCCGCGTGACCAGCGAGCTGGCCGACGTGAGCCGGGCGCTCGCCGAGGCCGAGGACGCCTGGCTGGAGCTCGAGGACCAGGCGCCGTGACGGACGAGCGGTCGGCGGCCGGCGGCGGGACCGGCGACGCCGGGAGCCGTCGGCGCTCGGTTCGGATCGGGATCACCGGGCCGATCGGGTGCGGCAAGTCGCAGGTGTCGCGCTGGCTCGCGGAGCTCGGGGCCGTGGTCGTGGACGCCGACCGGGCGGCTCGGGACGTGACCGCCCCCGGGCAGCCCGCCCACGAGGCGGTGCTTCGCCACTTCGGCCCCGCCGTGGCAGGTCCTGACGGCACGCTCGACCGGCGGGCGCTGGCGGCGATCGTCTTCGCCGACACGGCGCGGCTGCGGGAGCTCGAGTCGCTCGTCCACCCGGCGGTCCGACCGCGGATCCTCGCCGCGATCGCGCAGGCGGAGCGCGACGGGGCCCCCGCCATCGCGATCGAGGCGATCAAGCTGGTGGAGGGCGGGCTGGCCGCCCTCTGCGACGAGATTTGGCTGGTCACCTGCAACCCGGTTGCCCAGCGCGAGCGGCTCGCCGTCCGCGGGATGCCGCCGACCGACGCGGAGCGGCGGATCGCCGCGCAGGCCGGCCTCGTTGCCCGGCTTCGGCCCGTGGCCACCCGCGTGCTCGACACGAGCGGCTCACCCGACGAGACCCGATCGACCGTGCGGGCCGCCCTGGACGCGGCGCTCGCCGCGGTCGCATAGCGCTCGATGGCGCGCGGCGAACCGCCCGGCCGGGCGGTGCCGGCCGGGCGGTTCGAGGGTGGAGCGCCGGGTCAGCGGCGCGGGTGCGGCGCGGGTGCGGGGCGGGTGCGCGGGCGATCAGCCTCCGGCGGAGGCCGCAGGGCTCGGTGTCGCGCTGCCAGCGGGGCTGGGCGACGGCGGGGGCGTGATCGCGGGGATGGGCGGGTTGCTCGGGAACCCGCCGGCCACCGGGTAGGCCTGCGGGATCAGCAGCCCGTACCGCTGGAGAATCCGGCTCGTCGTGGCGCCCAGCTTCGAGACGTCGAGGATCCGCGCGTCCTTGTCGGGCCGCAGCAGGAGCGTGAACGTCGCGCCGTCGAGCGACGCCTGGGTGATCTCCTCGGCGACGGGCAGGGTGGCCTTGAGGATGTAGTAGGTCCCCTGACGGGCGAGGATCGTCATCTTCTGGTAGGTGACCTTGGTGCTCAGGCCCGTGACGTAGGCGACGCCGCTCGCGGCCGGCCCGGGCGTCACGCCCGGGCTCGGGGCGGCGGACGGAATCGCGGGGATGGCCATGCTCATCAGGACGTCCACGGTCATGCCGGTCGTCAGCATGCCGCCCACGGCGCGATCGTCCGCGACGGTGATGGACACGGCGCGCCACGCGTCCGAGTTGGGCGCCACGGTCTCGTTGGGCCCGAGCAGGGAGAACTGCCCGCCGACGCTCGTCGAGGTGAGGAGGTTGAGGGTCATGAGCTGGCCCTGCGCCACGTCCACGCCCAGGATCCGCCCCACCAGCTGGTCCGTGCTCGTGGCGACCATGCCCGGGATGCTGGTGGTCGCGTCGAGCGGGATGTCCGTGCGGACGACGAGGTCGCTCGCCGCCAGGGTCGTCTTGGCCGGCAGCGGACGGGCCGCCACGACCGCGGTGGTGACCTGGAGCGTCCCGTGGCCGGACTGCTGCTGGGCCGTGCTGATCAGGTAGAAGGAGCCGGCGGCGGCCCCGATCGCCAGGACCACGCCCAGCAGGATGACCCAGCGGCCTCGCCGCGACGGGCTCTTGTACTCCATCTCCACCGCACGAAGCCTCCGTCGCGCGGCCGCCCGGCCGCTCGGACTGCCGTGCCCTCCCGGCGAGACGAATGCGGGCACCGGCCTCGCCTTCTGACCAAGATCGCGGCCGGGGATCGTGCGCAGTGTCTGGGATCCGGACCCGGCGGCCTATGGCCCGTTTGTCCCATGCCGGTCCCCGGCGAAAGCGAACGGATGTGCGAACGGGCGCCGCTCGTGTAGGATTTCGGCGTGCCGGACTTCCGTCTCGTCGCTCCGTTCGAGCCCACCGGCGACCAGCCCGCCGCCATCGACCGCCTGGTTGACGGGCTCGGCCGCGGCTTGCGCCACCAGACCCTGCTGGGCGCCACGGGCACCGGCAAGACATTCGTGATGGCGCAGACCATCGTCCGGCACGGCAGGCCCACGCTGGTGCTGGCCCACAACAAGACGCTGGCCGCCCAGCTGTACGCGGAGTTCCGCGAGTTCTTCCCGGACAACGCGGTCGAGTACTTCGTCAGCTACTTCGACTACTACCAGCCCGAGGCGTACCTGCCGCGCTCGGACACGTACATCGAGAAGGACTCC
>JAKAHL010000031.1 GCA_021815005.1 Chloroflexota bacterium | reverse complement strand
CCGTCGGGGCCGGCGTGGCCGTGGGCGCCGGCGTGGCCGTCGGGTCCGGGGTCGGCGTGGCCGTCGGGTCCGGGGTCGGCGTGGCCGTGGGCGCCGCGTCCGCGACCGCGAACGACTGCTGTGCGGTCTGGGCGGCGGCCCAGTCGGTGTCGCCCGGCTGGTCGGCGTCGAGGACGCAGGTGCCGGACGCGACCATGGTCACGGTCGTGCCGGAGACCGAGCAGGCGCCGCCGGAGGCGGCGTCGGCCGTGATGGTCGCGGCCAGGCCGCTGGTCGCGGTCGCGGCCGCGGCGTAGGTGTCGCCGACCTTCGCGGACGACGGGGCGGACGAGGTGAAGGAGACGGTCTGCGGCACGCGGTAGGACATCGCGGCGCCGGCGTTGACAAGGCCCCAGCCGTAGTGGTCGTCGCGGCCGGGCGCGCCCTCGTCGGTCGCCGTCGTCTCGATCGCGGCCTCGACGTCGGCCGGGGTCCAGGACGGGTGGGCGGACAGGAGCAGCGCGGCCACGGCGGCGACGTGCGGGGTCGCCATGCTGGTGCCGGACATGGTGCCGTAGCCGCCGTTGTCGGTGGTCGAGGCGGTGTTGACGCCCGGGGCGGCGATGTCGACGGCGGCGTTGTACTGGGAGAACGAGGCGGCGGTCGCGGTGTTGTCGGTCGCGGCCACGCTGATCACGTGGTTGAACGACGCCGGGTAGGAGAGCGCGCTGGTCCCGTCGTTGCCGGCGGCGGCGACGACCGTGATCCCGGCCGCCCAGGCGGCGTCGAAGGTGGGCTGGGAGAACGACACCCACGACGGGTCGAGGGTGCTGCCGAGGCTCAGGCTGATGACCCTGGCGCCGTGGGTCCGGGCCCAGTCCACCCCGTCGAGGATGCCCGACCACGAGCCCGTGCCGTTCGAGCCGAGCACCTTGACCGGCATGACCGACACGCCGGGGGCGATGCCCGCGATCCCCTTGCCGTTGTTCGCCCGCGCGGCGATGGTGCCGGTGACGTGGGTTCCGTGGCCGTTGTCGTCGGTCACGTCGGCGGTGTGGTAGGCCGGGTTCGGGGTGACCCCGTCGGCCAGGGTGGCGACCTCGTTCATCGGGGCCACGAATGCGGCGCCCGCGAGGTCCTCGTGGGCCTCGTCGACGCCGGTGTCGAGAACCGCGACCGTGACCGAGGGCGAGCCGGTCGTCGACTGCCAGGCGGCCGGGACGCCGATCAGCGGCAGGTCCTGCTGGTAGCCCGCGTAGTAGGTGTCGTCCGGGGGCGTCGTGCCGTCGGTCGGCCAGCCAGCCGCGTACACGGGCGCGTCGGGCACCACCGCGGCCACGCGCGGGTCGGCCCGCAGGCGTGCGGCGACCGTCGCGGGCGACTCGCCGCCTGCTGTGGTGACGACCGAGCGCCGGCCGACCGACGACACCGACACCGTCGCGCCGCCGTCGGCGGACGCGGCGGAGGCCGACGGGGTGCCGCGCCAGAGGACGACCAGCCGCCCGCCGTAGGCCGCGTTGTCGGCGGCGAGGACCGACAGCGGCGCCGTGCCCGGGATCGGCAGCAGGCCGAGCGCCAGGAGCGCCGACAGCGCCACGGCGGCGAAGGAGACGGGTAATCGGCGCAGGCGGACCTTCATGCGAGTCGGACCTCGGTCGGGGGCTGGCGGCACGGCAGCGACGCGTCGGCCCCGCGGGGGAGGAGTCGGCACGATCCCCTCTAGGGTCAAGGGCGAAGGCCTGGCCGGATGTGGGCCAGAACGACTATGTGGTACCGGAGAACGTACCGCCCTCGTTGTTCGTGCGCCGGCAATTGGAACGCGCGCCGGCCTCAGGACGTCGTCCTCGCGGCCGTGGCAGCGCTGGCACCAGCCTCGTCGCGCGGTCCGGGACCGGGCCGCGGGCGGGCCATTCGACGCTCGTCGGGCCCCGCCGCTCTGGTAGAGTGGTATGCAGTCTGCATAACCTGTATGCGCCAGGCGCCTCGGCGCGCCGGTCGCATGCCACCGCCGAGGATCACCCATGACGACGCCGCTTCAGGCGCGACCCGTGCCGGACATCGTGACCGCCCTGCCGGGTCCCAAGGCCCGCGCGCACATCGAGTTCGACCACGCCTGGACGAGTCCGTCGCTGCCGCGCGCCTACCCGATCGTCCCGGCCCGCGGTCTCGGCTGCCGGATCGAGGACATCGACGGCAACGTGTTCCTGGACTTCGCCGCCGGCATCGCGGTCAACTCCACGGGCCACAGCCACCCGGCCGTCGTGGCGGCCATCCAGGCGCAGGCCGCCGAGCTCCAGCACTTCAGCGCGAGCGACTTCTACCTGCCCATCTACGCGACCGCCGCCGCGGAGCTCGCCCGCATCGCGCCGATGCGCGGCAAGTCGCGCGTGTTCATCGGCAACTCCGGCGCGGAGGCGGTCGAGGCCGGTCTCAAGCTCGCCCGCTACCACACCAAGCGCCAGAACGTCATCGCGTTCCTCGGCGCCTTCCACGGCCGGACGATGGGCGCCGTCAGCCTGACCGCGTCCAAGGCGAAGTACCACGCGCACTTCGGCCCGATGCTGCCGGGCGTCTACCACGTCCCGTACGGCATGGCCGGTCTCGACGAGATCGAGAACCGCGTGTTCAAGCGCCTGATGCCCGCCGACGAGTTCGCCGCGATCATCGTGGAGCCCATCCAGGGCGAGGGCGGCTACGTCGTCCCGGAGCCGGAGTTCCTGCCCCGCCTCCGCGAGCTGTGCGACCGCCACGGCATCCTGCTCATCGCCGACGAGGTCCAGTCCGGGGCCGGCCGCACCGGCAAGATGTGGGCGATCCAGCACTGGGACGTCGAGCCGGACATCCTGCTCACCGCCAAGGGGATCGGCTCGGGCATGCCCGTCGGCGCGATGATCGCCAGGGACGAGGTCATGACCTGGGGCCCCGGGGCCCACGGCAGCACGTACGGCGGCAACCCGGTGGCGCTGGCCGCGCTGCTCGAGACCATCAAGCTGCTCGAGGGCGGCCTGATCGCCAACGCCGGCGTGCGGGGCCGGGAGATCATGGACGGCCTCAAGCCGCTGGTGGACCGCTTCCCGGGCCTCGTCCGGGACGTCCGCGGCAAGGGCCTGATGATCGGCATCGAGTTCGACTCGGGCGAGACGGCGGAGGCCGTGCAGATGCAGGCGTTCGATCGCGGCCTGCTCGTGCTCGAGGCCGGCGACGACTGCGTGCGGATGTCGCCCCCGCTGGTCGTGTCGGAGTCGGAGGCCGCCACCGCGGTCCGCCTGTTCGCCGAATCGGTTGAGGCCGTTGCCGTGAACCGCCGCCATGCCGCCGCCGAGGTGGCCGAGGAGGTGGCCGAGGGCCTGGCCGCACCGGGTGTCGAGGCGGCCGGCTGACCGCGCCCACCCACCCCGCAGCGCAGCGCCAGGAGGACCGCCCATGCCGGGCAAGGTCGCCTCGATGCATGACGCCGTCGCGGCGATCGTCCGCGACGGCGACACCGTGGCCATCGAGGGCTTCACCCACCTGATCGGCTTCTCCGCCGGTCACGAGATCGTCCGCCAGCGGAAGCGCGACCTGGTGCTCGCGCGGATGACCCCGGACGTCATCTACGACCAGATGATCGCGGGCGGCGTCGCCCGCAAGCTCATCTTCTCGTGGCTCGGCAACCCCGGCGTGGGCGGCCTGAACGCCATCCGGCGCCGGATCGAGCCGGCCTCGCTGGCGGGGGAGCGGCCCCTCGAGATCGAGGAGTACAGCCACTTCGGCATGGTGGCGCGCTACACGGCCGGCGCCGCCAACCTGCCGTTCATGCCGCTGCGGTCGTACTTCGAGACGGACCTGCCCAAGGCCAACCCGCTGATCCGGCCCATCAAGTCGCCGTTCTCGGACGAGGTCGTCTACGCCGTCCCGCCGCTCAACCCGGACGTGTCGATCATCCACGCCCAGCGCGCGGACGCGAACGGCAACACGCAGATCTGGGGTCTGCTCGGCGCGCAGAAGGAGGCGGCCTTCGCCGCGGACCGCGTGATCGTCGTGGTGGAGGAGCTGGTGGACGAGAGCGTCGTCCGCGCGGACCCCAACCGCACGGTGATCCCCGGGGTCATCGTGGACGCGGTGGTCGTCGAGCCGTACGGCGCGCACCCCTCGTACGTCCAGGGCGCCTACGACCGCGACAACCGCTTCTACCTCGACTGGGACCCCATCAGCCGTGACGAGGAGAAGGTCCAGGCCTGGCTGCGCGAGTGGGTCTACGGCCTGCCTGACCGCGCCGCGTACGTCGAGAAGCTGGGCGCCGAGCGGATCGCGTCCCTGCGACCCGGCCCGGCCCCGTCGGGCTCGGTGGACTACGGGAGCTACCGATGAGCGACCTCGGCTTCACCCGGAGCGAGATGATGATCGTGGCCGCGGCGCGCGAGCTCGCCGGCCAGCACGTCTGCTTCGTGGGCGTCGGCCTGCCCAACATCGCGGTCAACCTTGCCCAGCGCACGGTTGCCCCGGACCTCGAGATGGTCTACGAGGCGGGCGTGTTCGGCGCCCGGCCCGCGCGGCTGCCGCTGTCCATCGGAGACCCCACGATCGTCACGGGCGCCACGGCCGTGGTCTCGATGTGGGAGCTGTTCGCCTACTACCTCCAGCGCGGGCTGATCGACGTGGGGTTCCTCGGCGCGGCGCAGATCGATCGGTTCGGCAACATCAACACCACGGTCATCGGCGCCTACGACGCGCCCAAGACTAGGCTGCCCGGTTCCGGCGGCGCCTGCGAGATCGCGATCAACGCCCGCGAGGTGTTCGTGATCATGCGCCAGTCCGCGCGCAGCTTCGTCAGGGAGATCGACTTCCGGACCTCGCCCGGCAACCTCGGCGGGGCCGAGCAGTCCGAGGCGATCCGCAAGGCGGGCGGCTGGAACGGGCGTGGGCCGACCGTGGTCGTCACGGACCTCGGCATCTGGCACTTCGACGAGACGGGCGAGATGCGGCTCGACTTCCTGCACCCGGGCGCCACGCTGGACGAGGTGCGCGCCACGATTGCGTGGGAGCCCAAGATCAGCGCGAGCCTCCAGGCCACCCCGCCGCCCACGGCCGAGGAGCTGCGCCTCGTCCGCGAGGAGCTGGACCCCGAGGGCATCTACGCGAAGTAGGCCCGGGATTGGCACCCGGCATTGGGCCGGGGCCCGGACGACCCGACGCCCGGTCGGGGGAGAATCGACCGGGCGTCGGCGGGACATGCGGGTTGGCGGCAGGACGCCGCTCCGGGATCAGGGTGCGGGAGCCTCCCGCGGCCGGACCACCAGGACCGGGCAGGGAGCGTTGCGGACGACGTGCTCCGACACGCTGCCCAGGAACAGCCGGCCCACCGCGCCGCGGCCGTGGCTGCCCACCAGGATCATGTCGGCATGTTCGGCCTCGGCCGCCTCGACGATCATGTCGCCCGGGTCACCGGTCCAGATCAGGAACGACACGTCGATCCCGGTCTGACGCCCGCGCTCCACGAGCGCCTGCGCCTGCTGCTCGCGCCGGTCGCGGACCTGGTCCACGCGCACGCGGAAGCGCCCGCCCGGCATCAGCAGCGAGCCGGGGTCGATCACGGACACCACGAGCAGCGACGCGTCGAGCTGGGCCGCCAGGTCGAACGCCTCGTCGGTGGCGGATGCCGACGCGTCGGTGAGGTCAGTGGCGAGGAGCAGCTTCTTGCGCCGGGGCGCGGTCTCGCCCGACGCGCGCGTGCCGGCATTCGGCAGCGGGGCCGGGGCGGGGTTCGTGCTGGAGGCCATCGCGGTCATCGGCTTTCGATCAGGCCGCGGCGAGTGGGAGGCGGGCGGAGAGCGGGGACGGCATGGCGGGCTCCACGAGGAGGGGCACTCCGGCGAGCATATCGGCAGACGGATGCGCGAATGGTCGGGGTCGAGGGCTCGTCTGCGAAGTGACCAATGGCCCTAAGGCAAGGGCACCGTGACCCGTGGTCACCGTCGGGCTGGTAGGCTCACGGCGTGTCAAGTCCCAAGCCCGCACAGGGCGAAACCCCGACTGCCCCCACCATCGACGCGTTTCCGTTCGTGCGCGCCCTGGAGGCGCTCGAGCGCTGGCACAAGGCGCCCTCGACCGCAGCACGGGACGAGGTCGCGCTGGCGCTGGAGGGCGTGCTGGGCGTGGTCGGGGCGCGGGGCGCGATCCTCGAGGTGTCTGCTGCTCCCCTGCCGGAACTCCAGGTCGGCTCGGGCACGCTCGCGCGGATCCCCCCAGCCGAGGAGCGCGAGGGCCTGGCGACGTTCGCGCTCGGCTCGGACAGCCCACACGGGACGCGCGGCCGCCTGATCCTCGACGCGCCGGCCGGTGCCGTGGAGGCCGTGGTTCGGACGATGGGGGTGGCGCTGGACGCGGCCTGGTCGCGAGCGGAGGTGTATGCCCGCGCCGAGCGACTCTCGTCGCTCGAGACGGCGTCCCGGGCGGTCGCCGCGGAGCTCGACATCGATCGCGTCCTGACCGTCATCGTGGAGCGCGTCAGGGACCTGGTCGGCGCCGAGTACGCTGCCCTGGGCATCGCCGACGGACGCGGCCGCATCGAGCGGTTCATCACGAGCGGGGTCACGCCGGAGCTGCGGGGCCAGATCGGGTCCGTGCCCCACGGCATGGGCCTGCTGGGGCGCATCATCCGCGAGGGCCGAACGCTTCGCGTGGACGACATCCTCAAGGACCCGACCGCGTACGGCTTCCCCGCAAGCCACCCGATCATGCGGTCGTTCCTGGGCGCGCCGGTCGTGGTGAAGGGGCGCTCCGTCGGCAACCTGTACCTGACGGACAAGCGCGGGGGCTTGCCGTTCACCGACGATGACGAGCGGCTGGTGGAGATGTTCGCGGTCCACGCGGGCATCGCCATCGAGAACGCCCGGCTCCACGACCTCGTCCAGCGCCTGGCGGTGGTGGAGGAGCGCGAGCGCATCGGCAAGGACCTCCACGACGGGATCATCCAGGCGATCTACGCCGTCGGCCTGTCCCTCGAGGACGTGCCCGAGCTTGTCGAGGACCAGGCCGGTCACGCGGAGGCGGTGGCGCGCGTGGACCGCGCCATCGATGCGCTCAACCTGGTGATCGCGGACATCCGCTCGTACATCCTCAGGCTGCGCCCAACGTTGGGCGGCGAGGAGGACCCCGTGGAGTCGCTGGCGCGCCTCGGCGAGGAGCTGGGCATGAACGCGATGATCGACTTGGACGTGGACCTCGAGGGCGGTGCCGACATCCTTCGGGCCCTGCCCCCCGACCGCTCGTCGGACCTGCTGTTCATCGCCCGCGAGGCGCTCTCGAACGTGGCGCGGCACTCGGGCGCCACGCGGACCTCGGTGGTGCTCGCGCCCGAGGACGACGACCTGGTGCTGTGCGTCGAGGACAACGGGCGCGGGTTCGACCCGGCGCTCCACGGCGGGCCGGACCACCTGGGGCGGCACCAGGGCCTCGGCAACATGCGCGACCGGGCCGTGGGGATGGGCGGATCGTTCGCGATCGAGCGGCCCAATGGCACTGGCACGCGTATCATCGTGCGAGTGCCGGCGTCGCCCAACGTCGCATCGGGGAGCGTCCCCCCTTCCGGGTCGGAGACAAGCAAACGTGACTGATCTGAGCTCGCGTCCGCTGCGCCTGCTGGTCGTCGATGACCACGAGGTGGTTCGCCAGGGCCTCGTCGCCCTCCTGGACCGCCGCGAGGGGTTCCAGGTCGTCGCCGAGGCCGGGACGGCGGCCGAGTCCATCGAGCAGGCCCGCCGCTTCCAGCCTGACATCGTGGTCATGGACGTCCGGCTGCCGGACGGCTCGGGCATCGAGGCGTGCCGCGAGATCCGGGCGGAGCTGCCGGCCACCCGCGTCGTCATGCTGACCTCGTACCCGGACGAGGAGGCTGTCCTGTCGGCCATCGTCGCAGGGGCGTCGGGCTACCTCCTCAAGCAGATCCGCGCGCGCGACCTCGTGGGCGCCCTCGAGTCGGTGGGCCGGGGCGAGTCGCTCCTGGACCCGGCCGTGACCGAGAAGGTCCTCGAGCGCGTCCGCCGCATCGCGACCGGCGCCTACACGGACGAGATGGCCCAGCTCACCGCGCAGGAGCAGCGGATCCTGCTCCTCGTCGCCGAGGGGAAGACCAACAAGGAAATCGCGTCAGAGGTCTTCCTGTCCGACAAGACGGTGAAGAATTACGTCAGCTCCATCCTGTCCAAGCTCAACCTCGAGCGGCGCGCGCAGGCCGCCGCCTTCGTGGCGAAGCACCGGCTGGACCGCGGCGGAGCGTAGGCCGCGTCGCCGCCTGGTCCGTCGGCCGCTTGGTACCCCGACGGCCGCCGCTGGCGTTGCGCACGGCACGGCCCATGCGGGTCGGGCGGTCCCGACGTCCGGGCCATCCGGCCGGGGTCCTGACGGACGCCCCGCTGCCAGACTCGCGCCATGCGTATCGTGTCGCCCGAGGAAGCGGTCGCCGGGATCAAGTCGCGCGACCAGGTCTACATCCAGATGGCCGCGGCCACCCCGACGGTCCTCCTCGATGCGCTTGTCGGGCGCGCGGACGAGCTGTCGGACGTCGGGGTCACCCACCTGCACCTCGAGGGGCCCGGACCCCACCTCCGGCCGGAGATGGCCCCGCACTTCCGCCATCGGGCCCTGTTCATCGGCCCCAACGCCCGCGAGGCCGTGAACTCCGGGCGAGCGGACTTCGTGCCGGTCTTCTTCTCGGACATCCCGGCGCTGTTCCGCAGCGGCGCCTACCCGCTCGATGCGGTGCTCGCCAACGTGACCCCGCCCGATGAGCACGGGTACTGCTCGCTTGGGGTGTCCGTGGAGGCGATGCACGCGGCGATCGACGCGGCCAAGACCGTCATCGTCCAGTTCAACCCCTCAATCCCGCGGACCCTTGGCGAATCGTTCATCCACGTCAGCCAGATCGATCTCGCGGTCGAGGCGGACGTGCCGCCGTTCGAGTCGCCCCGGCCGGAGATCGGACCGGTGGAGCGGCAGATCGGCGCGTTCATCGCCGAGCTGGTCCCCAACGGTGCCACGCTGCAGCTGGGCATCGGAGCGATCCCCGCGGCGACGGCCGAGCTGCTCACCCACAAGTGCAACCTCGGGGTCCACACCGAGATGTTCACCGACGCGGTTGTGGACCTCGTCGAGGCTGGGGTCGTGACCTGCGACCGGAAGGTGCGCAATCGCGGCAAGCTGGTCGCGACCTTCCTCATGGGGACCTCGCGCCTGTTCAGGTTTGTCAACGACAACCCCATGGTGGAGATGCGGCCTGTCGAGTTCACCAACGACACGCACGTGATCCGCTCGCTGCCGAACATGGTGGCGATCAACTCGGCGATCGAGGTGGACCTGTCCGGCCAGGTGGTCGCCGATTCGATCGGCCACCGGATGTACTCGGGCGTGGGCGGGCAGATGGACTTCATCCGGGGTGCCGCGCTCGCCCCCGGCGGGCGGGCGATCATCGCCATGCCGTCGACCGCGGGCAAGGACGGCGCGCAGAGCCGGATCGTGCCGTCCCTGCGGGAGGGCGCGGGCGTCGTGACCACGCGAGCGCACGTGCGGACCGTGGTGACCGAGTGGGGCGTCGCCGAGCTGTGGGGCAAGAGCCTGCGCGAGCGGGCGAAGGCGCTGATCGCCGTGGCCCACCCGCACCACCGGGATGCGCTGACTGCCGAGGCCCGCCGCTACTACGAGCTCTGAGCGCCGGGACCGGAGGCCGCAGCGCCCGGACGCGAGAGCGCCGGGGAATCAAGAACCCCCGCCGGTCCGGCGGGGGCTGAGGTTACGGGTGGGTGCCGGGCGTCCCCTCCGGCACCCACCTCATACGCATGGTCGGGCGTGCGGGGTTCCCCTCGGGAGTGCCGATCGGACCGCCTTCGCGGGACCTGCGGCACCCCCTGCGGGCGTCAGGGCCGGAGACCGGCGCCGTGCGCGGGGCGATCATGAACGCACGCGGAGGTGGCGTGGCCACGCCCGCCTGCTGGCCTCGCGGACCGGCGCTGGCGTTCCGGGAGCCCCTCCCCCGAGGTCTGGTCATGCGCAGCGAACGTGTGCTGATCATGGGTGCCGCCGGGCGCGACTTCCACGACTTCAACGTCGTCTATCGCGACGACCCGTCGGTCGAGGTCGTCGCGTTCACCGCCACGCAGATCCCAGGCATCGCGGAGCGCCGGTACCCTCCCGAGCTCGCCGGTGGGCGCTATCCGGCGGGCATCCCGATCCGTCCGGAGGCGGAGCTCGAGTCGCTGATCGCCGAGCACCACGTGGACACCGTCGTGTTCGCCTACAGCGACGTCAGCCACGAGCAGGTGATGCACGCCGCGAGTCGGGCGCTCGCCGCGGGCGCGGACTTCAAACTGCTCGGCCCGGCCGCCACGATGCTCCCGTCGATCCGGCCGGTGGTGGCCGTGTGCGCGGTTCGGACTGGGAGCGGCAAGAGCCAGACCAGCCGGTACGCCGCCAGAGCGCTCGAGGCCCGCGGTCTGCGCGTGGCCGTGGTCCGCCACCCGATGCCGTATGGCGATCTGGTGGCGCAGCGCTGCCAGCGGTATGAGACCTACGCGGACCTCGACCGGTACGAGACCACGATCGAGGAGCGCGAGGAGTACGAGCCGCATCTCGACGCCGGCCGGCTGGTGTTCGCCGGGGTGGACTACGAGGAGATCCTGCGCGCCGCCGAGAAGGAGTGCGACGTCGTCCTCTGGGATGGCGGCAACAACGACCTGCCGTTCTACCGGCCGGACCTGATGATCGTGGTCGTGGACCCGCTGCGCCCCGGCCACGAGCTCCGCTATCACCCCGGCGAGGCCAACCTGCGCATGGCCGACGTCGTGGTGATCAACAAGGTGGACTCCGCCACGCCAGAGGGGCTGGCCCAGGTGCGGGCGGACATCGCCGCCGTCAACCCCGGTGCGGAGCTTGTCGAGGCGCGGTCGTCGCTCGCGCTCGAGGGCGGCGACATCGCGGGCAAGCGAGTGGTGGTGGTCGAGGACGGCCCGACGCTCACGCACGGCGGCATGACATACGGCGCCGGGATCGTCGCGGCCCGGCGCTTCGGCGCAGCCGAGATCGTGGACCCCCGGCCGTACGCGCACGGCGAGCTCGCGGCCACCCTGGCCAAGTACCCCGATCTGGAGCACCTGCTGCCGGCGATGGGCTACGGCGCCAAGCAGATCCACGAGCTGGAGGAGGCCCTCGACGCGGTCCCGGCCGACGCGGTGCTCGCCGCCACGCCGATCGACCTCACGCGAGTGCTCCGGGTGGGCAAGCCGATCATCCGCGTCCGCTACGAGCTCGAGCCCGTGAGCGGTTCGCTCATGGAGCCCATCGTGGCGATTGGCGATCGGGCGGCTGAGGCGCGCACGGGCGGCTGAGGCGCTGCCACGCGGGACCGCCGGAGGTCAGACCGGGATCCCGGCCATGACCAGCACGGCGGTCCCGGCGACCTGGCCGGCGGCGACGCGTGCGAGCGCCGCGTTCGCGTCCGCCAGCGGGTGCGTCTCGACGTCGGTCTCGATCCCGATGCGGGCCGCGATGGCAAGGAACTCGCTCGCGTCCTGGCGGGTCACGTTGGCGACGCTGCGGATCGATCGCTCCCACCACAGG
>JAKAHL010000030.1 GCA_021815005.1 Chloroflexota bacterium | reverse complement strand
CCCGGCGACGCCGAGTGCACGCACGGCACCGCCTCCTTCGTGGACGTGTGCCTGGGCGACGCGGCTCCCGAGCTGGAGACCATCAAGGTGTACCTGGCCTGGCAGGTGCAGGGCCGGCCGACCTACTGCCTGGAGGCCGACACGACCGTGACCGGTGCCGCCGTGCGGTGGCTTCGGGAGGGGCTCGGGCTGTTCGAACGCGACGAGGCGCTCGGAGAGCTCGCCGCGTCGGTCCCGGACGCGGACGGCCTCGTCTTCGTGCCGGCCTTCACCGGGCTCAACGTCCCGTACCAGGTCCGATCGGCGCGCGGATCGCTGCTCGGCCTGACCCTGGGACACGGCCGCGGCCACGTGGCGCGGGCGTTCCTCGACTCCATCGGGTTCCAGCTCCGCGCCATCCTGGACGAGATCCACGCACGCACGGGTGTCCGGGTGCAGCGTCTCAAGGTCGGCGGCGGGCTCTCGGCCAGTGACACCGCGGTGGCGGTGCAGGCGGACTGGCTGGGCATCCCGGTGGTCCGCTCCTCGTTCCGCGAGACCACCGCGCGGGCCGCGGCGCTGCTTGCCGGGCTGGGCGCCGGGTTCTGGGCGAACACGGAGGTCCTGCCACCGCTTCCCGGCGACGTTGCCGTCTTCGAGCCACGGCTCACGGACGAGCGCCGCGAGGCCGGCTACGCGGACTGGCGCCGGGCGGTCGACGCGGTCACCAGGTGGGCCAGAGCCTGATCGTGCCACGGACGGGCCGCCTGCCCAGGATGGACCGCCCGGCCGCACAAGTGGCCGGGCCGCCGTCGGGGCAGGAGGCTGGGCGGCAGGTCGGCGCAGGTGGCTGGGCCGCTCGCGACGCGGGCGGCCGGGCAGGCCGGGCGAGCGTCGAGACGCGTTGGCGCCGCGGCTGACGCGCGTAGTACCATGCACGCCTGACAAGGGGCGGTTGGCTCAGTCGGTTAGAGCGCGTGCTTGACATGCCCCCAGCCCGTGAACGGTGAAGGTAAGGACGATTACCGCCGTCTCAGTGCTCCGTTCGTACCCAATGAGCGCCAGCGGGAAGGCCGCAATTATCCCGCTCTCCCTGTTCTCGCCCCGCGGCGCCTGGGGGACGCGTGGACAAGCCACTGCGATGCATGAGGGGGTAGAGTGAGGGCCGACGAGACCACGGAGGGCCAGCCAATGGCCGACCTCGATGATGCGATGCAGCTACCGGTGCGGTACGTTGGCGTCGACGACGTCCCGGTCCTCTTGGCCAATCAGTTCCTTCTGCAGGCCGAGCAGCACAGCGACGGCTTCATCGTGTCGATAGGGCAACTGACGCCCCCGATCCTGATGGGGTCCGCGGATGAGCAACGCCAGCAGGCGCAGCAGATCCCCTTCGTGCCGATCCGCATCATCGGTCGATACAGCCTCTCTCGGGAGCGGGCGGCGGCCCTCGCAGGACTGCTCCAACAAGCGCTCGCAGTCACCAGCGGGGCCAAGCAAGGGGATCCGGCGTGATCAACTCGTGGGCAACTCCGCCAGCTTCGAGCATGAAGGCTTATGCCACCGCCCCGGCCAGGATCCCAGCCCGCGGAGCGCTGGCCGGCCAGTCGCGTGCCGAGACTGGCGCGGCCTCGTTTCTGACCCTTGGCCCACTCTCAGTAAGCGTCCACCCCGAGGCCGGCGAGTGGCTCGCCGTGGAGCAGCGGACCTCGATGTACGGCGAGGGTGACAGTCCGTCCGAAGCCCTGCTCGATCTCCTCCTGTCGCTGCGCGAGCTGCGTGGACACCTCACCGAGGACGACGGGCGTCTGCCGCCCGAACTCCAGGCGCAACTGGAGGCGCTCCGGGCATCACCCCTATGACTTGGGACGAGCTCGAGCGAGCCGTGGCCAAGCTGCGCCCTGATGAGCGTCAATCGGGCGACAAGGTCTGGGTGGTCAAGTGCTGCGGGACCACGATTGGTTGGTGCAAGCGGTCGCGTGGCAGGGGAAGACGCAAAGACATCGGACCTGACATCCTGAGCTTGGTTCCCAAGCAACTCAGCATCTCGCGGGTCCTCTGGGACGAGATCGCGGCGTGCAGGAAGGGCCGGCCGGAGTACCTGGAGGCCCGGGGGCACGCTGGTCACCCGTAGGAGCCGCACGTGCGGCCCCGTCCCGAAAGGGGGCCCGCCCCCAGCGCCCGGATTCGTGCGGCGACCGACGGCGGCGGCGCCCGCTCCGGAAGGATCTCCTTGTGGAGCAGAGGGCTCGGCGCGAGCCTCAGTGCCCCCCGGGGCCTGCCGCTCCGAGGTTGCCTGTCCACCAGTGCACTCCCCCGTGATGTGAACACGTCCCCGAGCGATGCGCGCTGTAGGACCAGGTGCCGTCGGCGCAGATGGCGGTCGCACCGTCCGCCTTCGCGGCCGCCACGGTGTCCGCGAATGACATCGGCTTGGGCGGGGCGATCGTCGGCAGGGTGAGTCCGAGCGCCGGCCACGTCGGTGCCGCAGCCAACGGCAGAGCGACGGGGACGGTGAGCGGCGGGAGGGTCCAGATTGTCCGAGGCGGAAGGGTGAACACCGGCGCCGCCGGTGCGGCCACCGGCGGAGCTACAGCGAACGGCGTGCCGGCCGGCGCTGGCGACGGTGCCGCGGAACACGCCGCGGCGAAGATGAGACCAAGGACGGCAACCGTCCGCGCGAGCCTGGAGTGCATGGGCGGGCAACTCCTACTCTGAGCCAGGGGTTCGCGGCAAGCGACCGGCGCATCATCGCCGCTCCCGTGCCCCGCGTACAGGGCCACGCGGCCCGATCAGCGGACGGACGTTGACGGCGGGCGCGAACGCGACGCCGTGCCGGAAGCACAGAACGGCCGGAGTGGCATACACACTCACACTCCGGCCGTCCAGCGCGACATGGTAGGTGACGAGCGCCATTCGCGCCGGAAGAACACGTCCGACCTGGGCCGCATGTCGGACGTGGAGGGGCGCCAACCCCTCAGTCGAGCGCGGCTTGGATCAGAAAGGCCGCGATGTCCGAGAGGCGGTAGCGCCGGTCTCCGCGGGCGTTGATGCGCACCGCCGGCAGGCGACCCAGCTCCGTCCACGTCCGCACCGTGTTGGGGTGGATCCCGAGGATGCGGGCTGCCCCGGCAGGCGACACCCAGGCGCCGTCCCCGGGACTCGGGCACGGCGCCACGCCCGGGCCGGAAGCGGCGGCGAGGAATGTCTCGAGGTCCGCCAGCCGGTAGCGCCGGTCACCCCGGCGGTTCACGCGCACCGCGGGGAGGCGTCCCGTGTCGCTCCAGGCCCGCAGGGTGTTCGGGTGGATCCCAAGGACGTGGGCTGCCCTGGCCACCGAGAGACGGTCCGCCGAGGGGGCCCTCATCGCGGCGTCGCGATCGGGCCGTCCCGCGTTCCAAGGGAGGCGCGTGGGTGGGCCGCGTCGTACCGCTGATGCAGGAAGCTCGGCGACAGGTGGATGTAGGCCGCGGTGGTCTCGAGACGGGCGTGTCCGAGCAGTTCCTGGATGACGCGCAGGTCGGCGCCACCCTCGAGCATGTGCGTCGCGAAGGTGTGGCGCAGGGTGTGCGGCGTGGTCGACGGCGGGAGGTCCGCGCACCGGGCCAGGCGAGTGAAGCGCCAGCGCGCCCCGCGTTGGCTGAGCGGGTGGCCACGGCCGTTCAGGAAGACCGTCCCGGGGTCCGGCCGGTCCACGAGCAGGACAGGCCGGCTCTGCGCGAGGTAGGCCTGGAGTGCGAGCACCGCGTGGCGCCCGAGGGGACAGGCGCGTTCCTTCGCGCCCTTGCCCCACACCCGGACCCCGGGGTTGCGGAGGTCGAGGTCCGCGAGCCGCAGGCCAACCAGCTCGCCGATGCGCAGCCCCGCGGCATACGCCGTCTCGAGCAAAGCGCGGTCCCGGAGCGCCAGCGCGAGCGCGCGGTCCGGATCCGATCCCGTCGCCCGCTCGCCGGTGGCGACCGCGGCGCTGAGCAGGGCCTCCACCTGGCGGAGCTCGAGCGCCCGGGGCAGTCGTCGCCGACGCCGCGGTGCGCGCAGGACGCGGAGCGGATCGCTCGCCACGGCGCCCTCGCGGCGGGCCCAGCGGTAGAAGCCGCGCAGGATCGTCACCCGGTGGGCCTGCGTCGACGTGGCGACGCGACGCTCATCGAGGAGGTACACGAGGAACCCGCGCAGCTCGTCCCGTGTCGGCACCCGCCAGTCGACGCCGTGTTCGGAGACCCACCCCTGCCACTGGCCCAGCGCGGTGCGGTAGGCACGGCGCGTGTGCGGTGAGTCGCCACGCGCGGCGAGGTGGTCCAGGTAGGCCGCCGTGGCGGCCTGGAGGGTCACGGGTCCGGGCATCCCCTGGACCGGCGGCACCACCGGGACGCGGCGTCGGATGGGGGCGGGTGTCGGACCGCGGCCCAGCCACCACGCGCGGTGGGCGCGCAGACGGTCATGCCAGTCGGGCGCCGCCTCGCGCTTCCCCCACACCCCGAAGATCCAGCGATGACCAGGGCCATGCACGTAGGCCGCCCGGCCTACCCGGTGGACCCGATGGTCGCTGGCCGCGAGAGCCGCCAGCTCGCGGGGCGTCAGCACACCGTGGACCTGCGGGTCAGGGCGCGAGGCGAGGGGCGGTGACCACGCCATCGAAGCCGGGCCTCAGCGGCGATCGGCGGGGGGTTCGGCTGCCTGCGCCGTCGACTCGGGCGGCCGGCGCAGGGTCGGCCGCCTTCGACCGAGACTCTCTCGGCGGTATCGCTCCACTTCCTCGAGCGTGGTGACCCAGGTCTTGCCGATCAGCCGTGCCTGCAGGCGGCCACCCTGCGCCTGGTGGCGCAGGGTGTCCGAGGCGAGCCCGAGGCGCTCCGCGGCCTCAGCCAGGGTGAGCACGCCATCCATGCGTTCCATTATGGGAGAGCGTAGCCGCTATCGGCCATGTCTGCAAGACCCCTACACTCGACACGGGTACCCGGACCGGCCGGGCGGCCACCAGCGCGCCAGGGAGGCGCCCCATGAACTACACGCAGAGCGCGATCGACACCCTGGCGCAGCTCTGGTCCAAGCTGTCGGGCCTCGACCTGTCGGTGGCCCGGGCGCAGGTGACGGCCGAGCAGGGCGTCAACGGGAACGTCCTCGGATTGACGGTGGCCAACGGAGCGGCCACCGGCGTCTACCCGGGCCAGACGGGCGTCGCCCAGGCCTCGAACGGCCAGTGGCTGGCCACCTTCGCCACCCCGCAGGCGGGCATCGAAGCCGCCGCCTGGAACCTCAAGAACAACCCGGTTTACGTGGCGCTGCGCTCGGCGATCGCCACCGGGAACCCGGCCATCCAGGCGCACGCGCTGGTGACCAGCCCGTGGGGTCCCGCGGGGTACTACGCGAGCTCGAGCGCCTTCCGCGGGCTGTCGGGCGTGCAGCCCGTGCAGCCACTGCCGGGCCCCACGCCGCCGCCCAGTCCGAGCGCGCCGGCGAGTCCCGGAGCGCTCCCAGGATCCGCCGCCACAGCCTCTGGCTCGAAGTCCCTCTCGCCGCTCGACATCCTGCAGATCGCCACCACAGGGAACCCGCTGAACCCGCTCATCGCCGCGGCCAACCAGGGGCCGACGGCCGCCAAGCAGGCGCAGCAGGTGGCCCAGGAGGCGACCTCGATCCCGCAGGCGCTGGCGGCTCTGCCGGGCAACCTGGCGGCCGCCGCGGCGCCGTTCGTCGTGACCGGCGTCGTCCTCCTGCTCGTGGGGTGGCTGGCGGTTACGGGCGTCCGAGACGTGCTCTCCGGCGACGACGGGGAGGCCGGTGACGAGCCGGAGATGGTCGAGGACGGCGCCGACGAGGGAGATGGCACGGACAGCGACGCGTCCGACGAGGACGACGGATCCTCCGGGATCACCGAAGAGCATTGGTCCAACCTGCGCGCTCGGCACAACCGGCCCGACGCGACGCCCCGGCGCACCCACGCGTTTGCCGTCTACGCGAGTGGTCGCCGCGTCCACGGCTCCATCACGGCCAGTCGCGATCAGGCGCGACGCTGGGCGTCCGGACTGCGGAGCACCTACACCGATCAGCCGGCCACCAAGCGCCCCACGATCACGGTGCGGCAGATCCGCGTTCCCGCCTGACCGCGGACCTCGGCCGCCTCAGCCCGACACAGAGGAGCGGCCCCGGGCTGCACGGTCCGGGGCCGCTCTAGGGATGTTCGGGTCCTCAGCCCCTGCTCCACAAGGAGATCCTTCCGGAGCGGGCGCCGCGGCCGTCGGTCGCCGCACGATTCCGGGCGCCGAGGGCAGGTCCCCTTTCGGAACGGTCCTGCGCCGGGCTAGCAGGTGGGACTCAGAGGCGCGATCGATCGTGGGGAGCGCCAGACGCGGCGAACGCCCCTGCGCCAAGTGCCAGCGCCAGGGGCGTCCGTCGTCACGCGTTCGGCCCCCGTCCCCGCGGGGACGCCCAAGGGTCGAACAACGGCGAGCATAGGTGATCCGCTGTGCTGCGGCCGTGCACGATCGTCCCACCGCTCAGGCGTCCGTCGTACCGTGTGACGCTCTACGGAGGTGGCGCGCCGTCGCGTCACCAGCCCCGGAATCCACCGGCCCACGGGTCGCCGACCACCGGCCCGGATGCGGCCGGCGGGGCGGAGGGGCGCCGGAACCGGTAGCCGACGGCCGCCACCATGATCACCACGGCGATCACCCCGAGCAACCGCGGGGACCAGCGCGACAGGGCGCGAGGGGCAGACGGCGATGCATCCGTGGCGGCGCCGGTGACGGACGGCGTGGCTGGCGCTGGCGCCGATGCCGGGGCCGCGGGCGGTACCGCCATGACTTCCGCGGCGGCGAGTTCGCGGGCCATGGCGCGGCCGGCTTCGGTGAACTGATAGCGCGCGTAGGCGGGGCTGGCCACCAGCCCGCGGGCCATCAGTCGGTGCAGTGCGCGCCGGCAGACGCGGGCGTCGAGTCCCGTGGCCCGCGCACAGTCCGCGGTGGAGCGGGCGCCCGCCGCGAGCGTCGCCAGGACGGCCTCGTCAGCGTTCATCACGGCACCCTACCACCCCGTCTGCGGCATCCGAGTCCGGGGCGACTCCCGCGGCTGCCCGCGCCGACTCCTGTACAACCCCGTGACAACCCCGTGACAACCCCGTGACGAGCGGCCGCCGTCGGTGAGCGCGCCGCACCCGCGGAGCGAGCGGTCCGGTGGCGACCCCGTGACGAGCCGCGCGATCGCGGTCCGCGGTTCTCCGCGCCGACTCCCGTACAACCCCGTCACAACCGGCCGGCGACGGCTCGCGGCGCAGGGTGCCGTGCCGCGCCGACTCCCGTACAACCCCGTGACAACCCCGCCGCACGTGGGGAGCCCGGTGGGTCCGCTCACCGGCCGGCCGCGCCGCTGTCACCGTCGGCCAGGAGCCGGGCCAGGGTGGCCGTCCCGATGCCCAGACGACGGGCCGCCTGACGGCGCGAGAGGGTTCCTGCGCCGATCGCCGCCCGGACCGCCGGCCACTGCTGGGCGAACCCGGGACGCGCGGTCACCGGCGGCCGGCCGATGTGGGCCCCCTGCCGGGCGGCGTGGCGCATCCCCTCCCGGACGCGGTCGGCGATGAGTTCGCGCTCCATCTCCGCGACGGCGGCCAGGATGGTGAAGACGAGCCGGCCGGTCGGGGAGGTAGTGTCGAGCTCGGGCTGGGTGAGGGCGGCGAAGCCGACCCCGTGATGCTCGAGATCCCGGAGGGTGGCCAGGGCGTGCAGCGTGGAGCGGAAGGCCCGGTCGAGCTTCCACACCAGCACGAGGTCGACCCTGCGCCGGGCCGCGTCCGCCAGGAGCCGCGCCCAGGCGGTCCGGTGGGCGAGGTCCCCGGCGGCCGCCTGGTCGACGTACTCGGCGACCTCCCAGCCGCGCGCCGCGGCGTAGGCGCGCATCGGCTCGAGCTGGAGCTCGGGATCCTGGTCCTTGTCTCGGGTGCTCACCCGGGCGTACAGGGCCACCTGTGGCGGGCGGGGAGGAGTCCCGCTCACCGGAGGATCCCCCGCCGCTTCTGACGGCCGAGCCGCCGGGTGGGCCGCCGGCCCAGACAGCGCGAGCAGCGCGGATCATCGGGTGTTGGGTCTGCCACCAGCCGCGCCGTGGTGGCGGCCAAGGACAGGCCGCACACGCCCTCGACGCGGAGGTCGCGCTCGAGCTCGTCCACGCGGTAGGTGTGGACACGGTGGAGGAGGGCCTCCCCGCGATGGGCGGGAGCGGCGTAGAACCAGCTCACGGCGCCGACCTCGGCTCCCCATCGGCCAGGGCGGCCTCGATTGCCGCGGCCGCCTGCGCGAGGGCCGCCAGATCGCGCTGCCGCGGTCCGCGATTGAGGGCGCTGGGCGGTGTCGACAGGCTGAACGGCGCCTCGAGCCCGGGCGCCATCACGAGCTGGAGATCGACGGTGGCGGAGCAGGCAGCTTGGGCGTGTGCCAGCGCCCGCCGGAGCTGGCCCTCGATGCCGGGACGGACCCGGAGGATGACACGTGGACGGGGCCCGGGCTGGGGGCGTGACGCGGGCACGCCGACGGTGGCGCGTGTCGCCCCGGGGGTCCGAGAGGCCGGCGGCGCCAGCTGCCGGTGCCGGCGGGTGCGCGCCGCGCGCAGGGTGGCACGACGGTTGGTCATGACGCCACCTCCAGGTCGGCTGTCGGGAAGAGGTTGAGCTGCGCAGGTCCGGCCTGGGGGTCCGCTACCGCGCGACGACGGCGGGACAGCTCCACTCGACAGCGGGTCGAGCAGGTGCGCCGGCCATGCGGGCTGGCGGGGAGGGGGCCGCCGCATGCCTCGCAGCGGCCCGTCCTTGGTGCCGTCATGGCCCCAGAAGGTGTTACACGCTGGTCGCTGGTGTCATTGACCATCCCCGCCTCGTGTAACAGGTCCTGGGCGGCCGTGGGCTGGACGTCGGGGGCGTCAGGTGTCTGCTCAGCCCCGGACTCGACGGCGATCCCCTCGAGGATGCCGGCGAGGGGCTCCTCGGCGACCGGCGACGGTTCGGCGAGCAGCGCTACCCCGACGGCCGCGACCTGCGGCTCGCCGGGCGCCTCACGGCGCAACAGGCGGCTGAACCGGCAGGCGTCGTGGGCGGTCTCGAAGGTGGCGACGGGGGCACCATCCTTCCGGCCGTAGTCGAACCCGAAGACCACGCAGGGCCGCCAGCCGGGCGCGGTCAGGGTCTCCGAGACGTAGGCGCGGACCGACTGCCCGTGCTCGTACGGGACCTCCACGCGGTCCAGGAGCGCGCGGAGGGCGTTCGGATCCGCGGCCGATGGCACGTGAGCGACTGGAGCGGCAGGCAGGATGTCCCGACTCACGACACACCTCCGTCAAATTCGGTCCTGGGCGCCGGCGGGGCATCCGGATCGGTCGCACCGCGGCCGTACTCGTGCTCGGCGACGAAGTGGCGCTCGTAGAACTCGCGCGAGATGAAGGGTCCCGCGTGGCACTGTGGGCACAGCCCGTCGTTCGGAGATGGGGCGACGGGCTGGTTGGCGGCGTCGGCTTCCCGGTCTTCCGGTTTCACCGGAGCGGTTGGCGTACTTTCTTCACGCGCGCGCGTGGAGGGACTTACGCCAACCGATTCACGAGACCGGGAATCCGGAGATCCTGACTGCGCGTCCGGAGGGTCCCCGGGACCCTTGAGCCGTGCCCCCTCGAAGAGCTTCCGGCCGTGACCGTCGTCGATCGCCCGCACGCGCCCACGGCCCTCAAAGGCGGCTCCGAACGCTCGGCTCTTCATCCGCTCACCAAGCGGAACGCTCTCGGCCTCACACCAGTCCTGGTACGCCCCGTGCAGATCACGAAGGCTGACCTTGCCGTCGGCCGCATACACAACGCGATCGGCGACGAATCCGGCGAGCTGGTCCTCGTCGGCTCGGTAGGTCGCTGTCTTGGACTGGACCGCGGCGGGGAGGGGCCAGAGCGACTGGCCCTTGGCTGCCTCGACGGCGCCCCGCACCGCCCAGGCGAGGATGCCCGGGGCCTGCGCGTAGAGCTTGTCCAACAAGCCGGTCTCTTCGGGCGGATCGGCGCTCTTCTCGCCGGCCTTGCGGAAGTGCACGACGTACGGCACCGCCGCGATTCGCCGCCAGGCCCCCTCCGAGGCATCGTCGACCACCGGCAGGTGATTGGTGACCAGGTGGATCGTGTGGGTCGGCTCCCAGGCGGTCTGCTTGCCGAAGACCTCACGTCCCGAGAGCGCCTCGATCGAGACAAGCCGCTTGAGGGTCCCCCCTCGCAGCTTGGCGCCTTGGTCGGGCTCGGCCATGAACGCGATCCGCGCGCCGCGGAGGGGCATCAGATCGGGCGTCGCGGCCCCGGCTCGGCGCCGGGCATCGAGCAGCGTCTCCACCCCCACCACGACCCCGTACTCGCCAACCGCCCGCTTCAGGACCTTCATGAAGACGGACTTCCCGTTGTTACCGGCGCCGTGGTGGATCGGGAGCACCTCCTCCAGCGGCTTCCCAATGAGGGAACTGCCCACGAGCCGGCGGATCCACTCGACCAGCTCGTCGTCGCGGGCGAAGATCTCCGCAAGGAACTGGTCGAAGCGCGGGCAGGTCGCCTCGGTGCGATACACGATCCCCGTGGAGAGGCTTATCATGTCCTCCGGCCGGCCGGCTCGGAGCTGTCCCGTTCGCAGGTCGACGACGCCGTTCTCACAGCCGAGCAGATACGGGTCGCGATCCCAGGCGTCGCCGGCCGTGGCGATCGGGTCCATCGTCGAGGCGATCGCGAGGCCGCCGCTGATGGTCCTGTCCGAGGCGCCGCCGTCCTGGATCCCCCTCAGGGCAGCCGTCCTGGCCTTCTCGTCGGCGGGAGGATCGAGAAGAGCCCTCCTGTACCGCTCGGCGAGGACGCGGAGCCACAGCTCCTTCACCACGCCCTTGTGATCGGGCGTCCAGTGGTGCTGCGACCACAGCATCCACTGCTTGCTCCCGTGGTCGAACCGGACCCGCGTGCCCAGCATCCTGGCGAAGTACCAGGCCGCCAGCGACTCGCGCGTCAGGTGGTCCGGCACGTCGGCCGAAGGCTCTGCCAGCGGGAAGTCGTCCAGGAGCCCAGCGTCGGCCCTTCCCCAGTCGGGATGAAGGTCCATCGCCGTCACCTCGCCGTGCTCGAACCCCGGGAGGTCGCTGGCATCGGGCTGCGGCCGCCCGGTGCCGTCGACGAACTGGGCCGGCTCGGTCCCGGGTGTTGACTCGCCGTACCGTCGGGCATGCTCCCGGCCGCCTACAGGGCGTGCCGTTCCGCCGTGGGGTGTATTGTCAGGGGGCTGGGGCTGTGCGGTCGTGGCACACCTCCGGCGCGGCCGCTCCGGGCATCTCACCTGCCGGGGCGGCCTTGTTTGTGGCCTGCGTAGTGGGGCCACAGAATTCGGGAACACGCCGGGCGTTCATCGTCCCGCTCCCCGTCGGCGGCCGTCCTTGCCGGCCCGCGCCTGCGCGCTGGCGAGAGCCAGGCGCAGCATGTGAGCGTGCATGGCCTGCTCGGCGCGAATGGCTGTCGACGCCGGGTGAAAACTGGACACTCCACGCCGGCCGAAACCTGAACACCTCCCGCCGTCGGATTCGGGTTCGGATGGCACCCTCGGGCCAGCACTGGAAGCCGGCACCGAGGGGAGAAGGAGT